>DTUG01000001.1 GCA_012964275.1 Fidelibacterota bacterium
ACTGCTGAAATAGTCCTTAACAAAATAATTGCCTGCTGACCCCCTGCTTGTTTGCCGGGGGTCTTTATTTTCCGGGGTCAATTAAGGGATCAAACCCAATTCTTCAACCTTGGTATATTCCAAACACATTTCATCCTGCAGAATTATTGATTAAAAAACAGCTCCAGCTATCTCATTTTATTTTGGTCGGATTACTACTGGCAAATCTGCTGGTATACGGTCCGGCCGCAGGCTTCGATTTTGTCAGCTATGATGACGGACAGCACGTATATGAAAATTCCCATGTGCAGGATTTCTCATTTTCCAACCTGGTATTTTTCTGGAAACAGCCCTACCAGAACCTCTATATCCCGCTCACCTATAATCTCTGGTCCCTGCTCGCAAAACTTTCAGACATTTTTCCGGGTGAATCTGCCCAGGCCCTGAACCCCCATATCTTTCATACGGCCAATGTGCTGCTGCACCTGCTCAGCACCCTGGTCATGTTTTTACTATTAAAACGTTTAACCAATTATGACTGGGGATCGGCCGCGGGCGCGCTATTATTTGCCCTGCACCCGGTCCAGGCGGAGACTGTGGCCTGGATCTCAGAGCTGAAAGGGGCATTATGCGGCTTTTTATCCCTGACAGCGCTCTGGCAGTATATATTATTCTCGAAATCGGGCCCGGATAAAAAGAAACTGCATTACGGGCTGGCCACCGGTGCCTTTTTACTGGCCCTTTTATCAAAGCCACCAGCCGTGGTGGTGCCGCTGATAGCCGGCATTATAGGATATTTTCTGCTGGAAAAATCCATCCGTAAAACCGTGCTGGAAATGATCCCATGGATCCTGATGGTCCTGCCCCTGGTGTTAATAACAAAACTGTCCCAGGATGACAGCCAAATCGGCTTCTTACCGGCCCTGTGGCAGCGGTTTCTCATTGCCGGCGATGCCATGTCCTTTTATGTGGCAAAACTGGTTTTTCCGGCCAATCTGCGGATCGATTATGGGCGGATACCGGAGTATGTGCTTGAGGACAGCAGTATTTTCATGACCGGGATAATTCCCATCATCCTGCTGGCTGCCATTTTATGGAAATTCCGCAATCCATGGCTGCTGGCTCCCCTGGGAATTTTCATCGTTTCCCTGGCGCCTGTCCTGGGGCTCTTATCCTTTATGCATCAAAACATATCGACGGTCGCAGACCGGTATCTCTACCTGGCCATGCTGGGCCCGGCCCTGGGACTGGCGTTCCTGTTCCAGAAAATAGAACAGAAACGGGCCATGATCATTCTTGCCGCCCTGCTGCTCATCTATGGCTACAGCAGCGCTGTGCAGGTGAGAACTTGGCAGGATTCCAGTACCCTTTATACCCACACACTCCAGGGGAATCCCGGCAGCTGGATAGCACAGAATAACCTGGGGATGGAGCATTTCAACGCAGGCAATAATGTGTCAGCAGTCAAACACCTTTCCAGAGCGATGGGGGTGTCAAAAAATGACTATAATACCGCCAGGTCCATGACCAACCTGGGGATGATTTACGGTAAAGCACTGCAGGACTATGAAACAGCCATTCGTTATCTCTCTGAAGCGACAGCATTAAACCCGGTACTGAAAGAAGCCTATATCAACCTGAGCACGGCTCAAAGTCTGGCTGGGAAGGATTCATTGGCTGCAGCCACTCTGGAAAAAGCTGTTGAAATGATACCCACTGACCCCGAGGTCTATACTGAACTGGCCCTTGTCTACTCCCGGCTGGGAAAGATGGAAAAATCTGTAGAATTCTTTCAAAAAGCAGCCCATATTAAAAATGCAGCAGCCAGGTAAGGCGGTAACACCTATCAAGTTCGACCTGCCAAAATTCCTGATCGTGGGAGCCATGGGGACCGCCACCAATCTCGTTTTTTTCTTTCTGGTTGTGGATATATTAAGCTGGGACCCTACATCAGGGGCGCTGGGCGCGTTCATAATTGCCGTAAGCCAGAACTACCTGTTAAATCATTTTTGGACATTTTCCCGCCAGATGCAGCATTCTCCACTCTCCCTGCAGGGCTATAGCCGTTTTATGTTTGTGGCCTTAGGCGGTTTTGGTATAAACCTGATTGTTCTCTGGATGATCATATTATTCTTTAACCCGCAGTTAAAGGTCGTGGCCCAGGCAGCCGGTATTCTCGGGGGAACTGTTTTCAACTATATAGGATCAAAATACTGGGTATTCATTCTGCGGGATTAAATAAAAAACCCCGGAGACCGGGGTTTTAAAAGCGTGGTTGAAATGAAAGGCGCCTATCCAGCAAATACCATTTCTATGATCAGGGTAATATCGAAAATATCAACGCTGCCATCCATATTCACGTCAGCCGCCAGGACCTGCTCAGTTGTCAAGGTTGAATAACCCAGGATAGATGAAACCGCTAGTACAACATCCAGCACATTCACGTTCCCATCTCCATTCAGGTCGCCAAAATCAATATTGAGCGGCGGAATTGAACCAGCCGGAAAAATGATCTGATCCAGCCAGGCACAGTCCTGGCCCGAGCTTTGCGCCTGATCCTTCTGATAGACCCAGCGGAACGTATGCTCGCCAGGTGCAACATTAAATGAATATTCTTCCCAATCTGTCATGCCGCCGACCTTGACCTGTTCTTCTTCATCAATATAAAATGCCAGGTAATCGTAGAGAATACCAGAGCTACCCTGTTCACTGGAAGCCTTGGCGTAGAAATTGATCGGCCCCTGATAGAGGACATTATAGGCTACAGACAATTCTGATAGTTGATTATGATTGATATCACCCGTCCTTGCTGCAAAGCTGCCATCATACACTTCGCTGTCCTGAACGGTCCAGTCATTATCCCCTGCTAACTCCCAGGCATGGGCAGAAAAGTTGCCAGATTCAAAGCTTTCTAGCAACATGCCAAAGGTCAGCGGTACCGGGTAAGTAAACTGGTAATCTGTATTAACACTGCCGATATCCAACCACATAATAGCGGTATGGCCCACAGGAGCATCATCGCTGACTGAAACATTAACTGTTACAATCACGCTGGCTTCCATTTCCCAGTAGTAGGCATTATCTCCTTCTACATCGCTAACAGTCAGGTATGGGTCATTGCTGTATCCGGCGAATGTGGGATAATTCAGGGATGCGTTCCCGGTATTTTCCATGACGATCTGTAAGGTGGCAGACTCACCTGGATCCAAAGCACCATTTCCGCCATCAAAGATCATTGAAGCCAGAAGCTGGTAATCCGGGGCATCCGCTGTCAAAACAATTTCATATTCCCAGGATGCGTCCCCATCCTGTATTACCAGGATAAAAATCATTTCTCCCTGGTCAGGGATATTAATGGATACATCAAACTGAAAAGGACCTATCTCGATCATTTCGCCAGATAGAATAGAAGAAACTTCGATGGTTTCCGTCACCATGGATACATTGCCGGTTTGTGGTACCAGCGTTGCTGTCACCACACCGGATGGCTCCGTACCTACATTTTCCACTGTCACAACCAGATCAACAGATTCGCCAAACGCGATCTGATCATCATCGCCGGATGTATATTGATAACTATCCATGAGCATATAGGAACCATCGGGAGCGATCACATTGATGGTTGTTTCATAGGGAATATGATTATAAGCGGTCACCACCAGGTCCAGTTCCCCGGGGATCTCCACTGACTCATCCAGTTGGATCAGCACGGTGCCGTCTTCATCCGCGTAAGCGGATCCCAGCAATATTCCGTCCTGGGACAGGGCCGCCAGGGCTTCGGTGTTGTCTGTCTGCAATGAAAATTCATCACCGCCAATAATAAGTATTTCGGCATGGGTAACACTCAACTCTACCGGTGTATCAGACCTGACAACAAAAGAAGGATCGCCAAAGATGGTCCAATATAATGTCTCAACGTACCCCGCCGAACCGTAGTTGTCATTCATATGCATGCACCCGTTAAATGAGATCCCGCCAAAGGTGCGCTTGATATTATTTGAATAAGACTCCACAAAAATGTCGTTGAATTCATCCTGAGCATCCATGGGCGGGCTCCAGGCCGCATTCACAGTGGACATGAATGTTGCCACTGCACCGGTAGGATCATCGTTATCCGTGGCTCGGAGCCATGTTTCAGCAAAACAGGTCCCTACATGGAATTCGCCATTGACACAGGCCACAGACCAGATAAAAGGCCACTTGTCTATATTGACCAGTCCGTTCACATCCGTATTATTCATGGGACAGCCATTGCCCCAAGATGAGTTAGATCCATGCCCGGTATAATTCACAATGGAACGACCTTCATTCAGGGCTGCTTCGCCCTGAGCTACCGTACCGGTAGGATCATAAATTTGATCCACATGAATGTACGTGTAATCCAGAAGAAGTTCCCGGATGTTATCCAAATGCTCATCATCATACTCGCCGTCATCTCCCGGACCCTGATCGGACGCAAATCCTGACCCTTTCTTATACCATTCTGCATCAGCATCCGGGTACCGTTCATACTGCAGTGTCCGGTTTACCATTGTCTCTACATGGGTCGTGTTCTCCGCCGAAAACCGGCCTACAAAAACATCAGGGTAATAATCATTGCCTACAATAAAGCCATAGGAAGGGTCGGCAGGGCTGTTTGAGCCTGCCCCTTCTGAGAACCGGGGCGAAGGAATCTGATCAATATCACCCACCAGCAGGAGAAATGTCAAACCATAATCGTAGTAATAATCTTCAACATAGGATTTGATCGCGTCATCATCTCCGATATCGGCCACATCCACCATTTCAGTAAAGGTTCCCTTTTTATTTTTCCAGTCAACCAGGGGCTGCATAGTTTCCATAAAGGGACCGTAACAAATGATGAGCAGTGTGCCATCTTCATCCACCGGCTCATAACGAGTTGTAGATGTTGAATAGTTCAGGAAATGTTCGCGATAAATTTGATCTATTTCGCGGTTCAGTCCCCCCTTGGCAGGCCGGCGCTGTAACGGATTCACCGTGCTGATACCATTCTCCTTGATATCAACTACAATGCGGGTATGCACTCGCAGAAGTTTTTGTACAGGGTTATACTGGATTGGCTGAAACACGATGGCCTGTCCACGGACAGTCCGGATAATATAAGGCTCGCGCAGAAACGCGACAGACTGGGGATAATAAGCATCTTTCTCATAAACGTCC
>DTUG01000002.1 GCA_012964275.1 Fidelibacterota bacterium
TTCTGTTATTTGTGACTTACAAGGTAGTGCCATTTTCAACTATATTTTTAAACATGCAAGTAAGAACAATCATTTTACTATTATTGCTTTATAGCATTGAAATTTTTGCCCAGGATATTTTTATCAATGAATATTTAGCATCTAATGTTACTGATTACCCTGAAATGTATGATTTTGATGATTACACTGATTGGATCGAGTTGCATAACCCTGGGGCAACCCTATACAGCCTGGATGGTTTCTTTTTAACGGACAATCTTGAAGATCCCTTAAAGTGGAAAATCCCTGATGGCACGTTAATTGAGTCTGAAGGGTATCTGATCATTTGGGCAGATGATTATGATGAAACCCCGGGCCAAGTTTACATGAGGCCATACTGGCCCTGGGACGATTTCACAACACGGCACTACCATACAAATTTTAAAATAAGTAAAAATGGTGAAGAGTTAGGCCTTTTTAAGGCCGATCAGAATGAAAATTTCACTTTAATCGAGCAGGGCGCATTGTGGAAATATCTTGATGACGGATCAGATCAAAGCTCAGGTTGGACACAAATTGATTTTGATGATGAAGACTGGGGCTCGGGGCATGGTGAGCTGGGTTATGGCGATGGCGATGAAGAGACGGTTGTGGGTTACGGGCCGGATGAAAATGATAAATATATAACGACCTATTTCCGGCATGCTTTCGATGTGAATAGTGCGAGTGAAATTCAAACTGTGGTTATTCTTTTGAAAAGAGATGATGGAGCAATTATATACATAAATGGCAGTGAAGCCGTAAGGTCTAATATGCCTTTAGGATCCATAACCAATGAAACTTATGCAAGTTCTTCAGTGGTTGGATCTTATGAAGATACATTCTTTGAATGGTCCGTATCAGCAAATAACATCATAGATGGGCAAAATGTTGTTGCGGTTGAAATACACCAGGTCAGCGGGTCCAGTTCAGATATCAGTTTTGACCTTGAGCTGAACGGGGTCAGTTATGCCAATACAGAGCTGGTTGATTCGGTCAGCTTCGGCAGCCAGATAACAGATGTGTCCTACGGCAGGCGTATTGAAGATAATAACTGGTCGTTTTTTGGCGAACCCACGCCCGGAGGGCCGAATAATACTGTACCAACAGATAATACTGAGATGTCAGGACCCGTCGTTCCATCGCTGGAAACTGGATTTTACAGCAGTCCTCAGATCCTTGAGCTTTCTGCCGGTTCTGACACAGAACAGATATATTACACGATTGATGGATCAAGGCCGGGCACTGGCACCAATCTATATACCAATCCAATTACCCTGGAAACCACAACTGTCATCAAGGCACGGGCAATAGATAATGATAAACTCCCCGGCGAGATAATGGTCTCAACATATTTTATGGGTGAGCAGAGTTACCTGCCGACCGTATCACTTGTGGCTGAGCCGGAAACACTTTGGGATGCAGATATTGGCATTTATGAGAATGAGTATAAGCAAAGAGAAATACCGGTCACAATCCAATATTTTACTACGGAGACTGACCATGGATTTACAGCCAATGCGGGTGCCAGGCTGGGCGGGGAAAATATCTGGACCAAGCCCCAGAAGCCCTTTACTATCTATGCGCGCCAACGTTTCGGCGATGATTATATTCATTACCAGCTATTCGAAAACAAGCAGATAACCAATTTCTCCAGAATCGTATTCCGCAACGGCGGCGATGACTGGGAAGAAACATTGATCAGGGATCCCATGACCGAGAGTCTGGTAGCGGGCATGATGGATTGCGGATATATGGCATATACTCCATCTGCACTTTTCCTGAATGGAGCATACTGGGGCATACATAACATACGGGAGAAATATGACACCCACTATTTCTTTGAAAATTTTAATGCTGATCCGGATAATATTGATCACCTGGAATATGCGTCCACACCATCAGGAACACGATTGCTGGTTATTGAAGGCAGTATGGATCATTACGATTCAATGATCAATTATATTATAAACAACGATTTGGATCAGCCCGCTGTATATGATCAGATACAGGAGTGGATGAATATGGACAGCTTTATTGATCATTTGGTCATAATCCTGTATTGTGCGAATACCAGTTGGGGACACAATAGAGAGTGGTGGCGGCCCCGTACTGACACGGGGAAATGGCAGTGGCTGATCGTTGATCTTGACAGGGGCTTCAATGAAAGCAATTCCTATAGTAATCTATTGGATAACTTCATGGATGACTATGTGCTCTTTCAATATTTACTAAACAGCCCATCTTTTCAGGACCGGTTTATTCAACGGGCTGCTGCACATCTCAGCAATACCTTTTATCCTGATAGGATTGCAGCTATTGTGGACAGTCTCAGCAACAGGATCGCTTCAGAGATGCCCCGCCATATTGATCGCTGGGGAAACCAGGGAGGCGTTTCTTCAATGGATGGATGGGCAAACAGGCTGGATGAGATAAAGCAATTTTCCCAGAACAGAAATAATGTTGTACAGAGCCAGTTTATCAATGAACTGGATTTAGATGGCACGGTTCAGATAACTGTGGCCATTGAGCCTCCGGGATCAGGGCGGGTGCTGATAAATGATGTTCCTGTGATTCATCCGGATGGGGAAGGGACCTACTTTAAGAACAAAACCCTATCCATCCTGGCGCAGCCTTTAGCTGGATATCAGTTCCTGGAATGGGAAGGGGTCTCAGACTCTATGCGTCTGGAATACAGTTGTATCACCGACAGCCTGTTTACAGCTGTTTTTCAATTATCTGATGAAATAATTCTTCCGGAAATCATCACAGAAAATACCCTGCTTACCAATGAGCAGCCCTATGCGGTTATCCAAGATTTAACTATATCTTCAGGAGCAGTTCTCACTATCAATGAAGGTGTTGAGATCAGGATGCCGGATGAAGGTAATATTATTATCGATGGCCGGCTGATTGTCAATGGTACTGAAGGAAACCCGGTGCAGATCATCCCCAATAGTTCCATTGGTTCTGATCGATGGGGAGCGGTTTGCTTTGATAATGATGCCGATACATCAACCATTTCACACCTGAGATTGTCCGGTGCGTCGACCGGGGTGGATCCGATGGTTCATCTCGGCGCAATATCCAGCATTAATTCGCATGTTATTTTAGATCATGTTGAGATCGAAAATGTAAAATTTCCCGTTTATGTGGAAGGCGGCTCCATTATCATGAATCATTGTTCAATGGCATGTGACTTTACCTGTGATTATATCAATGTTAAGGGAGGGGACGCGCTGATCGAGAACTGTATTTTTTATGGCTCTGGTGCACAGGACACGGATGCCATCGACCTGGACAATGTCACAGGCGGGATCATCAGGCATAACCGGATATATGACTTTACAGGGTTAAACTCGGATGGGATCGATATTGGAGAAAACTCTGAAGATATCCTCATTGCTTCAAACCTGATCTATCATTCAGGCGATAAAGGAATATCAATCGGACAAGGATCAACAGTAACCGTAGACAGGAATTTAGTTGTTGGGTGTAAAAACGGAATCGCAGTAAAGGACAACTCTGTCGCCGTCATTGTAAATAACACGTTCTTCTATAACGACACAACAGTATCCTGCTACGAAAAGAATCAAGGTGCCGGCGGCGGTACTGCAGAGATTGTCAACACTATTTTTTCGAGCAATTTATTATCATCCATCTATACTGATGATTTATCTGTTGCAGCGGTAAGATACTCTCTTTCAGATTCTGAGTTGCTCGATGGCGAAGGAAATTTATTTTCTGACCCGCTTTTTATAGATCAATTAATATATAATTTAGAGCTCGAACCCGGTTCGCCGTGTATGGATGCAGGCGATCCTGGTTCTCCGCCCGATGAAGACGGTTCCATTGCTGATATGGGCGCTTATTACATTTATGATCCTGGTGATTATCCGTTCGAAATACCAGATCAATTGATAGATCAATTAAAAATAAATGAATTATTAACCATTAATGACGCTACAAATGTAGATGAAGCGGGCGAGTATGAAGATTGGATCGAATTATATAATCCATCGGAAGATACCTTGAATTTATCCGGGCTTTATTTGAGTGATGACATGGATGACCTGACCCAGTGGCAGTTTCCGGGCACGAGCATTATGATTCCTTCCGGTGGTCATATTCTGGTCTGGTGTGACGATGATGAAGAGCAGGGAAATCTGCATACCAATTTTAGATTAAGCTCAACCGGTGAAACCCTGGCATTGATTAAAACCGATGGCACAACCATTATTGATTTTATCTCTTTCGGAACACAAACAGCAGATCTATCCTATGGCAGGGTACCGGATGGCAGCGATGAATGGGCATTGATGTCGCCGACGCCCGGCTATTCAAATTCAGGACTAACCGTATCAATAAATGATCTTACTCCGGATGCGTACCGTTTGCACCAGAACTATCCCAACCCTTTCAACCCTATGACAACACTCCGCTACGACCTGCCTGAAGATGCTATGGTCAGTATCACTATCTACAATATAATGGGACAGGAAGTGAGAAACCTGGTCAGCGATCAACAAAGTGCTGGTTTCAAAGCCGTGCAATGGAACGCTACCAATCATGCCGGGTCACCAGTTAGCGCTGGTCTCTACCTGTACACTATACAGGCCGGTGATCCATCGACAAACTCAGGATATAGCTTCAGGCAGACCAGGAAAATGGTACTGCTGAAATAATTCAACTCTTTTCACAACATCAAGCTCCGCCAAGCAGCAAATTCAGTTTCCACGATAAAGGAAGGGAAAAATTAATTGGCAGATTTTCAAAATAAGAAAAAGAGAACCAGATTGGTTTGTTTACCGGGAAATGTGAGATCTTTACATTTTCTAATTCTCGTTCTATTTTTCTGGTTTCTAACGTGTGTTAAAGAAGAGACTGGTGTCCCTGAATTATCCCCGACTGTTATTCTTATTTCCATGGATGGATTTCGGTGGGATTACCAGGATAAAACCGGCACTCCCAATCTTGATTATCTGGTGGAAAATGGTGTGACGTCAGAATCTTATATTCCTGTGTTTCCGTCAAGTACATTCCCGAATCATCTTTCTATTGTTACTGGATGCTATCCTGAAAATCACGGTATCATTTCCAATAGTATGT
>DTUG01000003.1 GCA_012964275.1 Fidelibacterota bacterium
AATTATGGTAAATTGAATTATAGTGAATTATTTTATCTCATGTTAAAGCTAAAGAAAATATTACTCGTACTGGCGCTTTTTAATTTTCAGAATTCAGTCAAGGCCCAGGATTTAAATGTAACTGTTACAGGTGATATTTATGAATACGCCACCTATTATGTTAGCAGTTTTGATATTGGCACTGGCGCAACGAACGTCCAAATCTTTCGATATCAATTATCATCCAATATATATCCCATTTACCTGAGAATAAGGTTTCGAGCATCAATGATCTCACCCGGCTTAGGTATCAATGATCAAACAACCATTGTGGAAATCCTGACCGATCCATTTCAAATTCAAGACGGTTTAAGTTTAGATAACAGGGATTTATCAAAAGATGAGACTACTATTACTGATTTATCCGGAAATCAGATCGTACTCAAAGGTCAACTGATCGATGTTCTTGACCCAATGGTGTCTGAAGCGATTATGCAGACGGTATTAACTAGCGGTCGGCTTTCTGATGGTGAATATACTTTTACAGTAAGGGTCGAAGCTGGTTTAACCGAAGAAGAGTTATCAGTGGTTTTTGATGATTCAAAGACGTTTGTTATTCAAGCGACCGCACCAATCGCTTTGGAGTCCCCAGGCGGGGCATTGGCGGATACGGTAGACAATCTTGTTTACACAAATTTTCCCATCTTCCAATGGTCATCCAATCCCCCTGTACCCGGGAGCAGTACTTTTATTCGAGTTGCAGAATTTGATCCTGATATCCATAGTTCTCTAGAAGATGCCGTTGAAGACCAGCGCGTATTGCCTTTTGACCAATCTGAAGATTGGCAGCTTATCGAAGATGTGTCCAGCTTTCAATATCCGTTTAGTGGTGCCTACCCGCTGGAAGCCGGCGATATTTATTGTTGGCAAGTTAGGATAACGCTCCCTACAACAGCGGGTGAAGATGAAATGTTTTCGCCGATTTATGCGTTTAAGATTGGTGCGGCAGGTAACATTGAAACCACCAGCGCGATCACAGATCCGTTTCTGATGATGCTGCAACAGGCCCTAGGTGATGAACAATTTAATTCACTGTTTGGATCTGGAAATACTCTGGAAGGATTTGTCCCCAGCGGCCAGATGGAGATCAACGGTGAAACCGTAGACCAGTCCAGCGTAAATTATTTATTAAACCAGTTCCTGAGCCAAAGTTATCAGGTTGAGTCGATTCAGGTAGAAGAATAGTGTCTAAAAACATCTATAGAATCGTTGTTTTTTTACTGATTTGTATTTCCAGTTCTTTAGTCGCCGATAAAATTGCTGTTGCCACAAAGGTAAAAGGCAGCGTGGACTTGATGAAAGTTGGAAAAAAGGAATTCCTGGCACTTAAAGCGGGCACTATTTTAGGAGACGGGGATAAAATACGAACAGGGAAATCTGGCTTTACCGCAGTGATCTTTATTGATGATAAATCTATCTTGAAAATAAAGGAAGATTCTGAAGTTGTTATTACCGGCCAGAGAACCTCGGCAAGTATATCCAAGAAGATTAACATGGATGGCGGGACGATACGGGCCATCATTTCGAAACAGAATACCGATTTTGTTATCCAAACCCCTACATCTGTGGCATCGGTTAAAGGAACGGATTTTTGGATGATTTCAGATCCTTTTCTGGGTGACCAGATTATCAGTATAGAAGGTCTCATCAGCTTGGTAAACATTGAGACCGGTCAGGAGATTGATGTCAGTGAAGGAATGACAGGCAACTCCACACTGGATGGCCAAGTCACTATGACTGAAACGGATCCAGCTACAATTCCTGAAGATCCGGATGCGGCTCCGGAGGGTCCTTCAGAGGTACGTATTTATCTTGAAGGTCCAAATGGGGAACAAAAAGTGCTCATCATAGAGTATCAATAAGCTTTTTCGTCTCAGCCAAACCTTATAAACTTTCCCCCATGTCAAAAGGTATCTACAGGATATTTTTCCTGGTAACCATTTTGTGCAGTGGATCGGGTATAGTTGCACAGTCCACCACACAATATTATCACAGAAAGCCACAAAACGTTCTAACGGGACAGGATGCCCTTATTTCTGTCTCCATGTTTATCTCCGATCCGATCGTTTCCGGTATGCTTTTCTTTCGTCCGGCGGGGGAAATGAGCTATCAGGAATTACCTATGCATTATGAATCGGGTAATTGGGAAGGCATGATTCCAGGAAGACAGGTGACTGGACAGGATATTGAGTATGTTGTGATATTGCATAAGCGAAGTTGGGGGACCATTTCGGTTCCACAATCAAGGGACCCATTTAAAAATCCTCTGTCATTTACAATAATCCCACCTGTAACAGAAGGTGGGAAAACAGTACGTAAAGTCAGGGCAGATACACAATTTATAGACGCAGATATACTGATCCTTTCTCCAGAAACCGGATCCGTTAATCGGCCAGAAGAAGTTGTAATAGCGGCATCGTTGTTTAATACTGCTATCATAGATAAATCAAATTTCAAGGTACTATTGGATGGACGGGATCAAACCAAAAAAGCCATTATGGATGAAGGAATATTAACGTTGGTACCTGACGAATTACCTATTGGCTTGCATTCGGTCAAACTGTTATTTAAAACTACATACGGTCTGGATGTGACGCCAGTTGAATGGGCTTTTAATGTAACCAAAGGGATGGTAGATGTCTCTGAAGGATTCAGGTACAAAGGCAATTTTGGCGGAAAGACTTCTAGCAATTCTGCTGCTGGAGTAAATCTGAGTGAACAGGAAACGAATGGAAAGATTGATGCTGAGCTCAGCTGGGTCAAAATGCGTTACTCCTATCGAAGTTCATCAAGGGAATCATCCTTTTTGCAGCCGTTAAATCGTGAATCTTTGACTATTCAGGTGACAGACTACTTAAAATTAGAATATGGTGATGTTTACCCATCATTATCGCCATTTATACTGGATGGAAAACGGGTTCGCGGTCGACATATCCATGTAGACTTACCCTGGTTGCAATTAAACATTGTTAGCGGTCAAATATTGCGCAGCATAGACTACCAGCAAAAAGTGAATGGTGGATATAAAATGCTGGAAAATGATACTGATACAGATGAAAATGGTAATCGAACCTTCTATCTATCACGAACTGGATATACATTTCCCCAGGATATCAATGCGCTGCGTTTATCTTTTACATTCTTCAATATATTTAGCGGGGGGATGCACTTTCTAAAAGCCAAGGATGATTTCGAAGAGATACCACAATACATAGATAGTGAAGAAATGTTCACATTTATACCTATAGATTCTACTTTGGATTCAGTTTATATCGATAACGATTACATTAACGAAAATAGCCAGTATAAGTTTGGTGATTTCAGGAATTTAGCGGCCGTTTATGGTGATTCAGTTACTGTCCCGGAAAAAAACTGGATTGGTGATAGTCCAAGAGAAAACGTTGTAATGGGATTTGACTTTGAGACTGCCCTTGATAACCGGAATCTGTTGTTCCAGTTTGCCTGGAACTACAGTATGACCAACAACAATATTTGGGATGGTCCACTTACTTTGGATGAATTGGATGTTAAACTCGATAGCCTGGATAATGACAGTCTGATGAATGTTCCCCTTACAAGCTTACCGGACCCTGCTGATTATGAAGACCTTTTTACTATCAATCAGTATATGGTTCCGTTCGTACCTCTGGACCCGATAACATTTGGGAGTAATCCAATTCGAGCACTGGTAAATATGCCTTCAGCTGCTTTTCACTTTCGGCTGAAGGGCAGCTATTCATTAAATAATATATTGCTGGAATACAAACAAATTGGTCCGGAGTTCTATAGTTTTGGAAATCCCTATCTGACGAACAATATACGCGAATTCACCATTAAAGACCGATTATCCTTACTGGGCAGGCGTCTAATGTTTGTCGTAGGCTTCAATTCCAAGGATAATAATTTGAGCGAAACAGTCGTGAATCCATTAAAAACAAAAACATTATCCCTCAATACAACGCTTGTCCCCGGTCCCGGTGCGCCTTCCATCGTACTTAACCTGCAATCCATAGGAAAGGCAAATGCTACTGATACGGTAGAAGTAGATTCTTTGGGCCAATTTTTAAAGGACAAAAGGGAAGATTCACGAGCTCTCAATGCCCTTTTTTCCATCAATATTCCAGGTAGCATCGGACCCATCAGTAATACCATCGCGATTAATTTCAACTCAATTACCTATACAGATTTGGTTGAGACTGATCCAAAATATGCCGATATGCGTCGGCAGGATGATTATCTATTCCAGAAAACTGATACTAGGACTTATTCTTTTAACCTCTCCAGTCGATTCCCTTTTCCACTGCGTACTGTTTTATCTATCAACAAAACCCAGCTTTTCATACCTATGATGGATGAAAATTCGATAGCTTTTAAGAATGAACTGTCATGGACGTCATTAGTATTGAATGGCAGTTATTCTTTATCTGACAATAAAGTTCGCCTGAGCAGCGGCTTGGACTATATGGCCAATGGTAGCGGAGATGACGCTGTGCAGTTGATGGGTGGAAAAATTGGCTGTGATTGGGATATACTTAATAATTTGACCTTCAAGGCGAAGAGCAATATTCGATTTAGCCGTGTCCCAGGTAACGAGAAAGATGAGATTGATAATGACAAAGATGGCAAGGTCGACAATTCAGGTGAAATATGGTCAACCAATAGTTCAGGATTATTATTGTCACTAGGATATAGATTTTAATGGATAAGATCAAACAATTTATTAAGGCCCATCAAATAGATCTTGGACTGACTCTAGGGTCGATTCTTTTAACCTGCGCGATGCATTGGGTAGGTGTTTTTGACTTTCTGGAACTAAAGACTTATGATTACCGGTTCCACAGCGTTCGCGGACCCTTAACGGGCTGGCGCGCTTCAGATTCTACTATTATTGATATTGGTACTGATGTGGTATTAGTTGATGTGGACGATGAAACTTGGCGTCTGCTGGCCGAAAAAGAAATAACCTGGCCATATTCCCGGGGTGATATCTGGGCAAAGGTTGTTGAAAATATCTCTAAGGCTGGTGCCAAGATCATTGCTTTTGATATTCAATTTGATTCTCCAGA
>DTUG01000004.1:0-18021 GCA_012964275.1 Fidelibacterota bacterium
GGCTCGCCTGTTGTGGGCGTTACAAGGCTCGAACTTGTGACCTCTGCCTTGTAAGGGCAGCGCTCTGACCAACTGAGCTAAACGCCCAATATCTATTAAAAATTAAGCTTTTTTGGAATTGGTTGAAGAAGTTTTTCTACGCTGTTTTAGTACGCCGGGCAGGGCAATTTTGATTACATCGCGGATCTCCTTGGCAAAATGAAAAGTCAGATCTTTCGACACATTCTCCGGCACATCTTCAAGGTCTTTCCGGTTGCGGTATGGAAGAATCACTTCCCTGATGCCGGCCCGATGGGCCGCTGTCACTTTTTCCTTAACGCCGCCAATTGGCAGGATATTGCCGCGCAGGGTAATTTCCCCGGTCATGGCTATTTTTTCTTTTACGGATGTCCCCGTAAGCAGGGATACCAGGGACGTGACCATGCTGACACCGGCAGAGGGACCATCTTTCGGGATAGCGCCTGCCGGCACATGGACATGGATATCAGTCTGTTCATTGAAATCAGGGTCAATACCAAAATCCTCTGCCTGGGCCCGCACATAGGTAAGGCCGGCAGTTGCAGATTCTTTCATGACATCGCCAAGCTGACCGGTCAGGATGAGTTTTCCCTTGCCTTTCATCCGCGTGGATTCCACAAACAGAATGTCACCGCCGGCAGCCGTCCAGGCCAGTCCGGTCACTACACCCGGTTTCGTGGCGCGCTCAGCCAGGTCCGAATGAAACCGGGATGCACCCAAAAGGTCGTGGACCTTTTTTTTGGTGACTTTGATCTTCTTGGATTTGGTTTCCACCAGTTCCCGGGCCACTTTGCGCAGGACGTTGGCAATTTCCCGTTCCAGCTGCCGCACGCCGGCCTCCCGGGTGTAAGCACTGATCAGTTCCTTGATGGCATTCGCATCCAGGCCAACTTCATTTTTCATCAGGCCGTTCTCTTCTACCTGTTTTGGCACCAGGTGGCGCTTGGCGATCTGAACCTTTTCATCCTCAATATAGCCGGAGAATTCCAGGGTCTCCATCCGGTCTCTTAAGGCCGGAGGTATGGCATCCTGGTAGTTGGCAGTGGTAATAAACATGACCTTGCTCAGGTCAAAATCGAGTTCCAGGTAATGGTCGCTGAAGGAATGATTCTGTTCCGGGTCCAAAACCTCCAGTAGTGCTGAAGACGGATCGCCGCGAAAATCAGCGCCCAGTTTATCCACCTCATCCAGCATAAATACGGGATTATTGGTACCGGCTTTTTTGATGGACTGAATGATGCGGCCCGGCAGGGCACCTATATAGGTTCGGCGATGCCCTCTGATCTCTGCTTCATCCCGAACACCACCCAGCGACAGGCGGATAAATTCCCGGCCCATGGCCCTGGCAATGGATTTTCCCAAAGAAGTTTTACCCACGCCGGGAGGACCGCAAAAGCACAATATGGGTCCCCGGACACTGCCGTCCGGGTTGCGCTTCTGTTTCAGGTTGCGGACCGCCAGGTATTCAATGATGCGCTCCTTTACCTTGTCCAAACCATAATGGTCCTCATCCAGTATTTTCAATGCATCTTTAATGTTGATGCGGTCCTTTGATGATTTGCTCCATGGCAGATCCGTCAGCCACTCAATATAGGTCCGGGACACATTGTATTCGGGGGACTGGGTAGGGATACGCATGAGTCGATCCAATTCTTTCATGGCAACTTTTTCAGACTCTTCCGGCATTTTTGCTGCTTTTACACGTTCTTCCAGTTCCTTGAGCTCGATTGTGCCTTCATCTTCCCCCAGCTCTTTCTGAATTGCCTTCATCTGCTCCCGCAGATAATATTCCCTCTGAGTCTTGGCAATTTCATCATGGACCTCTGTCTGTATCTCTTCACCCAGTTTGATCCGCTGGATCTCTCGGGAAATAATGGTAATGGCTTTTTCTATCCGTTTTTTAACATTTAATTCTTCCAGGATCTCCTGTTTTTCCTTATTCGGCAGTGTTATCAGGGAGATAGCCCTGTCAACCAGCCGGTTGGCTTTCTGGATATTGGAAAGCATGCCGGTATGTTCATCAGTAAGATTGGGCGCCACTTTGATCAGGTCTCTGAAAGCCTGCCGCAGATTCTTGGCCAGGGCATCTACCTCAAGTTGATCATTGATAGGATCATCACTGACCGGTTGAACAGCCGCTTTGAAATAAGATTTTTTATCCAGGTAATCCAGAATTTTTACTCGGGTAATACCTTGGACTATGGCGGACTTGCTGTTATCCGGCATGTCAAAGACTTTAAGTACGGTTGCCAGGGTACCATAGGAATAGAGATCTTCTGGCTCCGGGTCTTCGATGGATCCGTCCTCTTGGGCTACAACAATGATATATTTCCGTTTTGGATCGAGTTCAGCGATCAGCCGCAGAGATTTTTTCCGGCCGATATAGATGGGAATTACCTGCTGCGGAAACAGGACCGTGTTGCGTAATGGCATAACGGCATATTGCTCAGAGTCTTCCAGAGAAATGTTTTCGATATCTTTTTCTGACAATTGATCAGTCATGGATAACCTTTAATTAGTGATATGTGGAATAACTTAAACAAGGATCATGCCACGGCAGTTCCAATGAATATTCGACTTCATGCCAAGTGATTGTCTGTAAATATGGCGGACTATCTAAAGTGGTTCTATAGAGTGGATGAAAGTTTCAAACGAATTACGGTAATTGTCCAGTACCTTCTTTGGTCCGGTGCATTTGAAATAATAGGGTCCATCGGCTGCTTTTATGATCGCTGCCATCAAACCGTAATTTGGTTTTTCAATGGTCGGGCCGCGCATCCCCATTCCGGCCTGAAGATAAGTCCCTTCCGTATACACAAAATTGACATCCATATCACCGATATGCTCATGGCTGATGGTTGCATGGTCAGCCACACTTTCATTGTCTGGCCGTCGAAACTGGCCTAACCAGCGATCCAGATTATCGTCAACACTGCCGCCTATCCCTGCAAAAACCACTAATTCACTTGTACCGGATTCATCTGAAAAACTGAACTGGGCCAGACGCATAGAGCTTGAAGGTGTTTCCCGTCTCCATGAACCAGGTACAATTCCCTGGAGATTCCCAATTCGGCTGTAACCGTCTTTCAGTGTGATCCGCTCTTCACCTCGATTGAGGACCTGTACCGATGAAGACGGAATACTTTTTACTGGATTCGCATATCGATTCGCTTCACTCAGGGTTATATAAACACTCAAAATAAATCCCACCATCAGTGTTGAGCCGATAATCAGATTTTTAGGGTTCAAGGTCTACTCCGAGGCCTGGCGGGTTTGTTCGTCAGCATGATAGGAACTGCGTACCAGCGGCCCCGATTCAACCACATTAAATCCCATGTCAAGTCCGAGCTGCTTATAGGTATCAAACTCATCCTCTGATACGTAGCGCTGCACTGGGAGGTGTTCTTTTGTTGGTTGCAGATACTGCCCAATGGTGAATATGGATACTCCAACCGTTCTTATTTCCCGCATAGTTGCTACCAGTTCATCAAATGTTTCACCAAGCCCCACCATCATTCCGGTCTTTGTGCGCAGTTCAAATTCAACGGATTGACGCAGCACATCTAGGCTTCGCTGCCAGTTCGCCTGGCTGCGCACCTGGCGGCTGATACGCTCTACACACTCCATATTATGACTAAAAATTTCCGGTTCAGCATTAAAAATCTTTTCCAGGGCCGGCCTATATCCCTTGAAATCCGGTGTCAGCACTTCTACGGTACATCCCGGGACATGTATATGAATCTGCTTTATGGTCTCCACCCAGATAGATGAGCCGTAATCATCTTTCAGGTCATCCCTGTCAACTGATGTAATCACGACATGGCGCAGACGCATGCGCTTTACTGCCATAGCGGTTCGGACTGGTTCCAGAGAATCATTCCAGACTGGTTTCCCTGTTTTGACCGAGCAGAAACCACAGGCCCGGGTACATACATCGCCCAGGATCATGATAGTAGCCGTCCCCCTGTTCCAGCATTCATAGATATTTGGACAGCGGGCTTCTTCACAGACCGTATTTAGATTGTGTTCACGAACCACGCCATCCACAAAGCGGTAGCCATCGTTGATCTGAAGACGAATCTTTGGTTTAGGTGATTTGGTTAAAATGTCCGGCACTATAGCAATCCTTCAAGTTTCATGGTTTCCAAATTGTTTTTCACTTCCTGAATGAATTGGGCACCTCCTGCACCATCGATCAGGCGGTGATCAAAGCCAAGGGAGAGCATCATTATACTGCGGATAGCAATGGAATCGGCGTGTTCCCGTTCTACAACTACAGGTTGTTTTTTAATAGCTCCTGCTCCCAGGATACCAACATTGGGCTGATTGATGATCGGTGTCCCTATGGTTGCGCCAAAAACACCAAAGTTTGTAATGGTAAATGTAGAGCCCTGCAATTCATCCGGGTTGATTTTTTTATTCCGGGTACGCACTGCTATATCATTGACATCCCGGCACAGGCCCAGCAGGCTTTTCTCATCACACTGAACCAGAGTGGGAACCATCAATCCGTTGTCTACAGAGACAGCCAAACCGATATTGACCTGTTTATGATAGATAACAGTATCATTATCCAGGGATGCATTCATTTCCGGGAAAACCTTTAACGCCTGAACCGTGGCCAGAATAATGAATGGTGTATAGGTTAATTTTAGCCCTTCCTTTTTTAAAAATGATTCTTCATGCTCTGTAACAAAATCCACAATGGAGGTCATATCCACTTCGCTCATCACATATACATGGGCCGAGGTATCAAGGCTGTGCCGCATATGGTCAGCGATCAGTTTGCGCATATGTTCTATGTTTTTCTTCTTGCCCGGAATCGATTTTGTTGCCGATGCGGGTGTCGGCTTCTTTCTCTGCTTTGCGGCAGTTGGTGGTGCTGCTGACCTTGTTTCCAGATAAGTTTGCAAATCCTTTTTGGTTATCCGCCCATTACGGCCAGTGCCCTGAATGGAATCCAATTCACTTAACGGCAGATTTTCCTGGGCGGCGACCTTTAACACAACTGGTGTAAAAATGGCTTTTCCCTCATTGCTTTTTTGTTTGGGTCTTTCCGGTTTTGGTGGTGCAGGGGTCTCCGGCTCTACCGATGATTTTTCCTCTTTCGGAGAATCTTTAATCTTTGTTTTTGATTCGGATTTAACAGGAGCTTTGCCCTCTGTATCGATCCGGGCAATAACAACACCCACTTCTATAACGTCATTGACCTCTGCCAGTATTTCCACCACCGTACCGGCCGCTGACGAAGGAATTTCCGAATCCACCTTATCAGTGCCGATCTCCAGTAATGTCTCATCTTGGTCTATAGTTTCGCCTGCTTGCTTACACCATTCCAGGATAGTCCCTTCAGTAATACTTTCGCCCATTTTTGGCATGACTACGTCTACTATCATCTAATATTCCAATAATTCCATGATGGCCTCAGAAACATCAGCGGTTTGCGGTAAAACCTGTTCTTCTAAATACCAATTGTACGGCACCGGACAATCTTTTGATGCTACTCTGCGGACCGGCCCATCCAGCAAATCAAAAAATTTATCTACGATCAACGCTGATATTTCTGCGCCGGGCCCATTGGTTAGGTTATCTTCATAGACCAGGATCACTTTCCCCGTTTTATCCAAGGATGTTTCGATAGAGTCCAGGTCAAGGGGATTTAGTGTGCGCAGATCAAGCACCTCCACTGACCCAGACGGTAGATCACATTCACGTATAGCATCAAGGCTTTTCTGTACCATGGCGCCCCAGGTAACAATAGTTAATTCGTCACCCTCGGCCACGACCCGCGCATGTCCAAAAGGCAGCAGGTAATTCTCATCCGGCTCTTCCGTAGCGGAAAATCCCTGGCGATATAGCCCTTTATGCTCCATAAATAATACCGGATCATCCATCCGGCAGGCCATCTTCAGCAAACCTTTAGCATCCCGCGCCGTAGACGGATAGGCAATGTAGATTCCCGGCATATGAATAAAATAACCATCAATGGACTGGCTGTGACAGAGAGAACCATGAATATAGCCCCCCACCGGAACCCTGATAACAAATGGACAGCTCCAAGCATTGTTAGACCGGTACCGCATGGTAACCACTTCATTTCGCAGTTGCATCATTGCGGTCCATATATAATCTCCAAACTGGATTTCCACTACCGGTTTGTATCCTGTTACTGCCATTCCAACGGCAGTGCCAATAATACTGGATTCCGCAAGAGGCGAATTAAAAACACGTTCTGTGCCGAAAGCGGTTGATAATCCTTTCGTGGCAGTGAAAACACCCCCTTTTGGATCAGCGATATCCTGTCCATAGACCATCATTTTATCATTATAGGCCATTTCCTCATGCAGGGCATGGTTGATGGCATCCACCAAAACAACTTTTTCAGCTATGGGTACAAGATCTGTTTCAGCAGGTTGTCCATCAGCACTATAAATGTGAGTTAAGGCAGTTTCTACCGCTGGATGATCCTGCTCATCCGCCCATTGTGCATCCTGGTCCACATGGATTTTTACTTCCTTGTTTATTTTTTCAATATCGCCTTCTGTAAAGAATTTTTCTTCCAAACACTCCTTTTCAAAAATATGGATCGGATCCCGTTTTTGGTCCTCTTTCAAAGCGTTTGGTGTGCGGTATTTGCGCTGGTCATCCGAACTGGAATGGGGAACCAACCGGACAACATTTGAAACAATGACAGATGGTCCTTTTCCTCTCCTGGCTCGCTCCGCCGCCTGTTTAAAGGCCAGATTGGTTTCAAAGAAATTTGTTCCATCCACATCATAGCGGGAAAGGTTACGATACCCGCTCACCATGGCATAAATAGAGTCTGCGGTCTGATCGGAGCGATGGGTGCTGATAGCATATTCATTATCCTGAATATGAAAAATAAGCGGTGCTTTCGCCCGGCTTGCCCAGTTCAATGCTTCGTGAAAATCACCCTGGCTGGTGGTCCCTTCCCCAGCAGATACATATACAATTTCTCTGGATCTATCCATTTTTCGAGTCAGCGCACAACCCACAGCCTGAAGAAACTGGGTTCCTGTTGGACTCGACTGGGTCACGATCCGCAGTGCCTTGTGCCCATAATGCATGGGCATTTGGCGCCCTCCGGAATTGGGGTCTGCGTCCCGGGCAAGAAAAGAGAGTAATTGTTCTCTGGCGGTCATTCCCAAACCCAAACAATAAGCTCCATCCCGATAATAAGGATAGGACCAGTCTTCACCCCCTTTCAACGTAATGGCGGCCGCCAATTGGGCAGCTTCATGCCCGGAGCACCCTATATGAAAAAATGCCTTGCCCTGTTTCAACATGGTCATCATTTTATCATCCAGCTTCCGGGCGATCACCATGGTTCGGTATATATCCAGAACCTGTTGCTTCGTAAAACCGTGGAGACGGGCCATTAGGCGTCCTTCCTGGAAAAACAGACCTTAAAATGATTGACTACCGCTTTTTTCACAGTTGACATTTTTGGATTTTCGCCTAAAAGGTTTGCCATGGAAGTAACACCGAAATCACGGATCCCGCAGGGGATGATCCCTTTATAAAATGATAGGTCCGGATTCACATTTAACGCAAAGCCGTGCATGGTCACCCACCGACTGATCCGCACTCCCAAAGCTGCTATTTTTTTATCCTGAACCCAAACGCCCGTGAGACCTTTCTTACATCCGGCACTGATCCCAAAATCGGAGAGAGCACTAATTAGCATCTGCTCCAGTGACCGCATATACCAGCTCACACTTTGCCGATATTTATGCAGGTCCAGGATAGGATAACCAACCAATTGTCCCGGTCCATGAAAGGTAATATCACCACCTCGATCAGTTTGCACCACCAAGACACCATTACCTTCTGGTTTTAATAAATTATCTCTGGGGGCGTTTTTACCAAGAGTGTATACTGGTTCATGTTCTACAAGAAGGAGACGATCTCCAATGTCCCCAGATATTCGGCGGGCTTGCAGTGCCTTTTGTAGATCCCAAACTTCCTGATATGCAGACATCCCCAGATCCATGACCTGTAGCGGGCGTTCTGTTTCATTGAAAGTACTGGTATGTGTCAACATAAGTTGGTTATACGCTTTCCCGTCCTATAATGGTCAAAAATTCGCTCCGGGTGCGGTCTGATTCCCGAAACTTGCCCAGCATGGAGGATGTACTCGCCAGACTGTTCTGTTTTTCCACACCGCGCATCTGCATACACATGTGTCTGCCTTCCATCACAACTGCCACCCCAATCGGATCCAAAACATCCTGGATTGTTTCAGCAATCTGGCGGGTCAGCCTTTCCTGGACCTGGAGGCGCCGGGAAAACATATCTATGATCCGGGGGATCTTGGACAGGCCAATCACTCTGCCATTCGGTATATAGCCAACATGAGCTTTCCCGAAAAAAGGGAGCAAGTGATGCTCGCACAAGCTGAAAAATTCCACATCCCTCACTACTATCATATCTTTAGCGTCCTCATGGAAAATGGCATGATTAATGATCTCACCCAGTTTCTGGCGATATCCCCGGGAAAAGAATTCCCACGATTCAGCGACTCGTTCTGGGGTTTTCAGGAGACCTTCCCGGGAAGAATCTTCACCGATCTCCTCCAAAAGGCTTTGTATTAGGTCCTGGATTCTATCATGGCTGTTTTTATCTTTCATATGCAAATCCTTTTTTATCATAGGGGGCTATGTCGATTTTCCCTTTTAGTACATAAATCACGCCATAAATGACTGGCGTATCCAACAAAGCCACAATGACCTTGAACAAAAATCCATTCTCCAAAAGCGACCAGAATCGGTTCCATTCAATGGCACCAGCAAAGCACAACAGCAACAAAACTGTCGATGTATCCACAAACTGGCTCACAATAGTAGACCCATTATTTCGCAGCCAGAGATGTTTACCCTTGGTCATCCGTTTCCAGAAATGGAATAATCTGATATCAATGAACTGAGCAGCAAGGTAAGCGACCATAGATGCAAATACAGCTGGTCCATATAGTCCAAATACTTCATGGAAAGTTTCATTTTTTACGGGTGACCAATCTGTGCTCGCAACTGTATCAGCGATCAAGACAATACCCATGACAAACACGCTGGCAATAAGCCCGCTGATCACCACCTGATCCGCTTTCTTTTTTCCGTAAAGTTCAGAGATTAAGTCGGTTACTAAAAAAGTGATAGGATAGGGGAGGATACCTACCGATATCTCAAAGGTGTAAAGCCCAAATGGTGTCCAAGTAAAAAATTTCTGAAAAATAAGATTACAACTCACCAATGAAGCAATAAAGATTCCCGTCAGGATTAGATAAAATCGATTTTTAAAGTCCATTATTCTCCAGGACCGTAATAATCCGTATGAATGGAGTGCGTTTCCACAAGCCTTAACCTGTGAAGCGTACCCTTTTCGAGTCTCGGAGCAATTTCGTTCCAGGCCCAAATCAGAATATTTTCAGAGGATGGCTGCTTATCTTTAAACCATTCAATATCTCGTTCAATCTGGGAATGATCTAATACATTCACTACATGGGTTTTAACTAATACATTTAATTGTTTTAGATCCACCAGCCAACCAGAACCAGGATCAATGGGTCCGGTTATGGACACTTCTAAAATATAATTATGGCCGTGATTTCGATAATCTTTCCCAAAGACTGCTCTGTTTTTCTCTTCTGTCCATGCCTGGTTCCCGTATTTATGGGAAGCGCAAAAACGGTACTTTTTCGTAATGATTGGATTTGCCATATACTTGTACTATACAAAGAATAACAAGATTGGAAATTACCGTTCTTCCAACCGCCTTACAAAACATTATACATCGGCTGATGGGCACAAATCAACCAATATACACTCGCTGCATCGGGGATGTCTGGCAACACAAATGGTCCGGCCATGATCGATCACCATATGGGTTAACTTTACCCAATCTTTATCATCAAATAATTCCATTATATCTAATTCAATCTTTTTAGCATCTTTATATTTTGTAAATCCCAATAAACCCATGATCCGGATCATATGTGTATCAATCACCATCGCAGGCACATGATAGATCTCACCTAAAATACAGTTGGCTGTTTTTCGTCCCACGCCAGGCAGTCCAGCCAAATCATCCATATTGTCAGGTACCTGACCTTCAAATTCCTCCACAATCTTTAAACTGGCCCCCTGAATACTTCTGGCTTTCTGGTTGTGGTACCCGCAGGAGTGAATATCACCCGACAACTTCTCTACATCACAATAGGCAAAATCACTCGGTGAATGATATTTTAGAAATAGATCTTCCGTCACAATATTAACCCGATGGTCAGTACATTGGGCAGACAAGATCGTAGCAACTAGAAGTTCATGGGCGCTTTTATAATATAATGAACACTTTGAATCGGGGTAGGCTTTATAAAGAAGCTGGGCTATTTCGGCTGCACGTTCGTGCTTTTTAGCCTTGGATTCTCTCAATCAAGAAGTTCGTTTAGAAGGTTTGGAATATTCTTTACGAGGCTGGATCGGGGCAGAATTATGTCGCACCCGGCGCTCTTGAGTTTGGCTTGCTCCTTGTTGTTAACCTGTTTCATGGTACCAATGACCTTAATGCCATGTCGTTTTAATTCAGATACAAGGCCCACCGAAGCAAACACCGTTTCTTCCATATCAACAATTGCCAGTACAGAGCTATCAGAAAAATCATCCGGGCTTGTTTTTTCATCATTGAATTCGACCTCCCGACCAGCATCCACACAGGCTTCCGAGAGCTTGGAACCCAGTTCAAAATCTTTTACAAATAATAATACTTCTGTCATAATCAATCCAATGAAGGTACAAGGTTCCAATCAAAATCATCGGGAACATTTGCCACTTCGTAGGCCCTTCGCACCTGCTCTATATTATCTAACAGTATCTGCACATTGATTCCCCGGTGAATTCCAAAGAAACTTTCGAATTTTTCAGTACATTTTCTCAACAAACTTTTCGCACCATTCATGTTCCCGTTTCCAAGATGAACAAAGCTTACAGCCAGTTGAATCAAACCCTGGATAAATTTTCGGTCTTCCAGATAATATTCGGACCATAGTTCTTCCCAGACCTCATGGGCCTCAAAAAAATCCCTAGAATGGTAATGCTTAAGCCCGGTTTGGAACAATTCTTCAATTTTTATTTGCTCAGTCACTGATAACAACTGGATCCTGCATGCAATAATGTTTACCATCCATTTTTATGGTACAGGCCTGCAAATGCGGATCATGTTCAAAGAATAATATCCAATTCTCTTTTACCATCCGGGGTAACAGTTCTTCCTTTTCCTGCACTGTTAGCGCCGGATGGATATCATACGCCATAACCCAGGGAACCGGAATGTGTGCGGCCATGGGCACCAAGTCAGCACAGTAAAAAAGGGTTGCCTGATCATCCCGGATCAAAGGGTGCATAAGGCCTTTAGTATGACCATGGGTAAAATAGAGATCTATTCCGGGTAAAAAAGGTTCATTACCATTCACAATATTTAACATGTTATTTTCTGCTAAAACCATCCAGTCCCATTCCAGGAAACTGCCCTGGTCCTTTTGGCTGGGATGATTGGCCAACTGCCAGTTATCTTGTGAAACCCAATATGTTGCGTTAGAAAATGTAGGTATCACCTTCTCCCCATCCATGCGCGTATTTCCGCCGGCATGGTCGAAATGCAGGTGAGTGCAGAATATATCCGTGATATCGTCCGGCGTAAATCCATATTTCTGTAAAGATGATTCAATATTATATCGGGTCATGTCAATGTTATACATCCTCCGGTATTTTTCTGCCCATTTATCTCCATTTCCTGTATCCACCAAGATTTTACGGGCTCCATTGACCAACAACAGTGACCGGGTTACCATGCTGATCCGGTTCAGGGAATCTGCAGGAACCTGCTTTTCCCAAAGCGGTTTGGGAATAATGCCAAACATGGCACCCCCATCCAATCCGAATTCGCTGGTCTCAATACTGTATAATGTGTAATCACCAATTTTCATGATTCAAACCTTTGTTCCAATCGGGCTGCTGCCATTGTGGTACACTCATTTGAATCCATCCGTGCCAGCGCCCGCAGGGACTCTAAAATTACTAAATCGCGGCCACGGTCTAGTGATGGTTTATCTTGCTTAACAATAGATTCCGCCAACGCTATAAACCGATTCCCTGACTCTTTATGATCTTTCAATAACCAATGATCCTGATTGAGATCTAATGAACCATTTGCATCCAGGTCAAGGACAGATAACCAATGAGATATTTCCCGCTGGTAACTTTTTAATCGTACATTTTCACCAATCCATAAGCGCCAGACTGAAGAAAATGTGACCCATAAATCCGATTGATTATTTATAAGAATTGATTTATAAGTATTGTGCGGTTCTACTGTTTTACGCTCATGAGGTTTTGGTAATCGGTGCTGTTCAATTATATTTAGTAAACTGCAGACATAATTCCATATATCTTCCTTCAATTCTTGAAAATGAAAGCTGCGCAATAAATGAAACACAAAGGCCCCATTCCGATTTGTATTTTGCAGCGCCAGATCAGCCAGGGCATCTATGACTGCCCGGGAACGATCTGATGCCAGAAAGGTTTTGGCAGCAAATAATTTTGCTTCATTCCATTTGCATTCTTGTAATGCATCTTCCAGATCTCCCACAAACACAGCCAAACCAATACCGCTTCTAGTTGTTTCGTTCAAAACAGCATCATCATCTTTGCGCAGTGGCTGACTGGCCAATATTTCCAACCCAAATTTCAACAAGATTTTCGATGGGGTTTCCCGGTTTTCACCAATCATATTTTTTAACGAATTCATGACTATTGCCGGGTGATCACATGGCTTTTTCTTCCAGTCAACGCAGGCTGCAGTGAACAATAGATCATTAAGATATTGGACCAAAGTATCATCACCACTAAGCGCAGATTCTAGAGATTTAAGACAGGTATCCTGATCACCTTTGGAAAAGGCATCTCGGAATACAGATCTGTTCATTGGGTTTTATTAACTGTCTTTTTTATCGTAC
Source organism: Fidelibacterota bacterium (assembly GCA_012964275.1). Lineage (GTDB taxonomy): Bacteria > Fidelibacterota > Marinisomatia > Marinisomatales > UBA1611 > UBA1611. The sequence continues at coordinate 13,046 of DTUG01000004.1, forward strand.
CGGCCGAGATAGTAAAACAATTGTATAGATAAACCGGTCATTCGGGAATATTCTGACGGTGTTCCTTTTCCTTTACCGGGAAACATAGGATCATAATCATCATATTTACCATTCCACGATGAATCCAGGCGCGTGGATTCCTTCCATTTATTTCCCGTTATATTCCATTTCGTATCAAAAACACTGGAAAAAGGCATTGAATTAAAATCATGATAGTAACCCACTTCATAGCCAAAACGTTCGGAAAGTTTACCGCCCTTTAAAAAGCCAAACCGAAGACTGGGTGTTTTATCCTGGTTTACTCCATCAGGAATTACCATAAAACGTCCTCCGCTCCATAATACACGACTAGATTTTTTCTTCTTTTTCTTTTTCTTTTTAAAGATGCCTGATGATCCTTCTTTCTCTTTGAAACGATAATAAGTTATATCAAAATTATTATTGGGAGTCAAACTCCAGGCTAAGTTCATAACATCCCATTTATTTTCGTGTCTCAGCAGAACGCGGCTTAAATCCACACCGGAACCAGAAATAGGTAAACCAATTCTATATCCGATCTCAGTATCTGCATCTAGTCCCTTGCGAAACCACAGGATCGGGATAATATTTTCAGTTGATAACGCATAACCATAGACTTTTTCATTTTTTCTCAGTTTACCAGGGTGGACCACGGGGTGTGAAGCACACCCCGCAATAAACATTCCCAGGGTTAAGAAAAGTACGGAATTTATCTTCGACATGGTTTGCACTGAAAAAATACAGAAATCTCCGGAGAGATTAAATGGAAAAGGGGACGGCCTATTTCAGGTATATCATCTTGCGGCTAAATACAACCGGTGCGAATCCATCAACCTGGGCCTGGATGGTGAAAAAGTATATTCCGGTAGAATGATTTTCCCCACTCCAGTTAAAGTTATAGTTGCCAATAGTATAATATTCATTTTCTGTAAAAATGGTTTTAACCCGGCCAGTTGCATCGGTCACATAAAGTGATATGATCGCATCCTTAAGCAGGTCAAAGGTAATACGTGTGTTATTGTTGAAAGGATTAGGAAAATTCTGATACAGGACAAACAGTTCAGGAATAAGGGCTGTTTGCAGATCACTTATTATATCTTGATTTGCCATCCCCAAGGTACTGTATTCCACATCCTGCCACGGGCCGCCATCAGGAAAGCGGCGTTTTATAACTCCAGTTGAATCTTCAAGGATTACAAATTCTAAGGGCACATTCATATCATCTTGGACCAGGTTCCACGATAAAATGATTTTACCTGAATTCAAAGAATCAACGGTAAAAACTGAATCCTGAAATTGTAAGTCGTAGTCAGGTGTCCAATCCACATTCCACAATTCATCACCATTTATCCTAATACCAAATTGGCTTTCACCAAACGATTGACCGGCAACTTCCAAATGCAGGCTGCTTGTATAGGGTTTCCAGACAATCTCATTTAGCCATAATTCTGACGAAGATCTGGATACTGTCATGGTTCTATTCAATGATTCTACTGGAATCAGTTCTCCATCAAATGTGATAATTACGGGTATATCCAATATAAAAGAAAATTCCTGAAGAATTGTTTCCCCCTGCATCAGAATCACCGTGTTCCATTCGGCTGGGACATTTACTCGTATTTCACTGCCGGAAAGTATATCTGGTGCTAATGGGATATCCAGGTATTCTTCATTCGCTAATAAATAAATATTCTCCTGCTCTAACATTTCCGGATGTATTATATGTAGAACCAATTCTCCTGTTCCATCTTCATGTTTTGCTCCACCGGAAATTCGGATAGGCGGCAATACTGAAATACGATTGTAACATGGCTGAAATGAATCCAGTAAACTTTCCCATTGATCCTCAGCAGTCTGATATAATACATTTATTTTTTCAGTCCATTCAAAGGGGGTCACCAGAAGTTGATTACGATAGATTTTTTCCTGGTCCAGAACTGATTTAAAAACATCTTCATTGAAAAGGGTCGCACTCACATCTCCAATAATGGGTTCCAGTTCAGGAAGCAAATGGAGCGGAAATTCTTCGATCCAGGCAAATTGCAGACCATCTTCCAATTCAAGAAGTTTAAGCAAAGCTGAAACGGTTTCATCAGTTAATAATGGAAAATTTTCTACCAGTGTTTCAGCCATGGTCTGCTTCATCAGGTCCCATATAGATTCAATCTTTTCATATTTAGGTTCCTCCTCAACCACCAGGCAGGATCCAAAAGGAGGATGCTGGTCATCGCTATGAAATGTTTTGCCAAAAACATCGACTATTTCCACCAAATAAAAGTAACGATCTTGCTGTTCACAATTTGTATCCAGGTAACGATTGGATATTGTGGTCAATTCTACTTTCAGTTCAAAAGACTCTATATTCGAATTACGATCATAGATTCGTACTGCTGCTGCCTGAATGGTATCTGGAAATGACCAAACCAATAGCAGAGAACCAATACCATCATATACATCCAGATCAATTACAGGCGCATCTATCCAGGAGGGTTCAGATTCATCTGCCCATAGCAGTCCAGATACAAGTATGACTTGCAACAGGTGTATTTTAAATATGCTTCTCATAAAAATTCCGACCAGGCGAGACCCAATTTCGAGTATATAATTACAGGACGCAAGCATTTTCATTCTGCTTTACATTCTATTGTATGAATGTCACTTTTTTAAACTGTTCTTTCCCATTTACACTTGAGCGTATAAAGTAAATACCACTGGGTATATTTCCTGGTTTCCAGTTCAATGTTTGAACTGTGGTGAACTGTTTCCCACTGTAAAGATTCGCAATGAATCTTCCATCATAGGAGAAGACATCCACATTCAGAACAGCAACTCGTGGCGTAGAAACCTGAATAGTTATTGATGGGTTAAATGGATTGGGGTAGGTTTTTAAAACGTGGTATTCTATTGGTGCAAATTCAGTTTGTTCTATTTTCGTATCCATGAATTCATAATTAATTGCAGCTAACGTGTTCACTATACCCCAACCATAGTCATTATTTGCACTATCAGCCATTGATGCGGTCATCATTAAGGCTTCCCTTAATTCCATCGCACTTAAATTGAGATTTGCTGATAATACTACCGCAGCAGCACCAGCAGCTAATGGTGCAGATAAAGACGTACCACTTGCAGAACTATATTCTGAAGTTGTGTTTGGGCTTATACAATAAGTATATAATCCCATTGCACAAACTTCAGGTTTTATACGACCATCATAAGTGGGGCCATGCGAACTAAAATAAGCAATATCTCCACTTGAATTCACAGCACCAACAGATAATACACTATCTGCATCTGCAGGGGCAATTATATAATACCAATCGTCGTTACCCTCATTTCCCGCAGAAGTAACAGTTAATACACCAAGGCTTGCAGCAATATCAACACCTATAGTTGTAACAGCAGTATTTCCGTCTAAATGTTCGTATGTGTACCAATCGAGATAGCCTAAGGAAGAGCAAGCAATATCCGCACCGTTTTGTTCACCCCATTCTAATCCAGCAACATAGTTATCCTCTTCTTGTTCAATTTCATCTGCTACGATTTCAGTTTTTGCAAGAAGATATTCAGATTTAAATGCAGGTCCAATTAAATATCCAGGTTCATATCCTGCTACTACGCTTAAGCATAATGTTCCGTGATGATCCTGCCCATCTTCAATTTCTTGATCGTTTTCATTAGCGGTATTTTCATCATTATTAATAAAATCATATTGAGCTATCACATTTAAAGAATCAAAAACTTCATGGTTTAATTCAAAACCTGTATCAAGATAGAGAATTCTAATACCTTGACCAAAATAGCCTAGATCATGCGCTGCAATACAATTTATCTGCTCCATCTGGACTTGCGATCCGCCATAATCTAGTGTCCGTGATAATTCAACTATATCACTATTCTGAATCAATTTTTTTTTTTGCATCAAAACCGGTTCAATCTTATCTACAAATGGCAATTCACTTATTCTATTTAAATCAGCTTTAGAACAAATAACAGATATTGCATTGAGCCAGCGGCTCTCATTTTTAATCGTTAATCCCAGTGATGCTATTTCATTTTTATAAACCGGGGACACTTGAAGGTCATACCAAAGGTGATTTGTTGAAACATCATTCTTATTTCTTCTTTCAATTGCTTTTTGACTAACTGTAACCGGTTCAGACCCATCTTTATCCGTGAAATAAATCCATACCCGATACTCATTCCCCCTTTTTCCATGCTCAATATTTTGTGGATCGTATTTTTGCGAAAATGACAACACCGGCAAAAGAATAAAAAACAAATATCTCATAATCATATCCCTAAAATGATATTAACGAGTAATACCAAGTCCATCACATTTAAAACGTTATTATTATCTAAATCACTGAAGAATAGTTGGTAGTCACTCGGTTCTTCCTCAAAGAGAATAAGGTCCGCCAATCCTAAAACATCAAAAATATTAACCGTTCCATCAGGAATAAAATCTCCTTGCAGAGCCTGAGGATAACCAAAAATAGTAAAATCATCGAGACTGAAGCCATCACCTTCCTGGTAATTATCTGATGTCTGGATGAATCGAAAGGCGGTTGGATTTTGACCGTTCAATTGATCCAACTGTATCGTTTCCTGTACCCAATCACCCTGTACACCATCGTATCCCGGCTCACCATCAGGCTGAGCTGGCTGCCCAGAACCCATCTCTGTGTAGTCACCTGCTAAACTGATCCATCCATCACCAAGAGGAACAAACGCCTGGAACCGGACAAAGTCCCAGTTTTCTTCTATCTCCCATTGAGCCTTAAAACTAACGATGGGATGGGCAATAAACTCAAACCCAAAATTCACATTCAGTTCAGCAACAGTGGTCTGGCCCGATCCATAATCACCGTTAGGGCTATCCGTCAGGGCGTGATCACCAGCGGCGGATGCAGTTGTTAATCCCCAGTCGCCATTTACACTCCAATTGTCAAGACCGG
>DTUG01000004.1:18121-22707 GCA_012964275.1 Fidelibacterota bacterium
ACAAAAGCGAAGATCTTGTTAGGATAAACCTGATCCTGACAGAGTAGTTCCACGTGATCTTCCGATGGCCAAAATCCCTGAGAAGATGATCCTACTTCCGGTACATATGCAATCAATCCTTGATCGCCATAGCTCCAATCCACTGCATCCCCATTGACCGTATAACCAATAAGTTCATAGCCAGTACCGACAGCATAACCATTATAGCGCGTCATTTCTTCACCTACTTCCCGGTAGGTTGTCAGGTCTGGTTCTTCCGGGAGAGATGCATTCCCATAGGGATGAATAAGAACATTGGAATAGGTATGGTAATGAAGAACGTTCATGAACGCCCGATCCTCTACAAAATCCCGGATAGCCGCTGTTTCTGGTTCTGAGAATTCTTCAGTTCCACGGTATGTATCACTGCACGGGTCCGGTGATGAACCAGTATTATCTGTCCCCCAGCTGTAGCCATAATTCCGGTTTAGGTCTACCCCGCGGCTGTACCCATCCCCGCAATTTGTATCCCTGCGGTTCTTGCGGTGCATACCCCAGCCATTTGGTTGAATAGATTCATTATACAAATAGCCATCTGGATTTATGACAGGGATGAACCACATTTCACGATGATCAACCAGGTAGGTAATCTCAGGATCGGTTCCATACTGCTCGCAAAGCAACTGTACAAAGTAAAATAAGTTCATCATGCCTACGGGCTCCCGTGCGTGAGTTAACCCGGTATATAATACTTCCGGCTCTTCTTCGTCTTCATTTGGATTATCAGATACTTTAAATGCCCAGATATCATGACCATCCATAGATTCGCCAATGATAAGCCGATCGGTCATGATAGCCGAATACTGGTTTTGTAGTTCATCAAATCGGTTATTTAATTCGTCCCAGGTATAATTCCCCTGCATGGAACCTAAGGGAAAATCCCGCTCAATAGCAGGGCGGTTCATCTGCTGGTAATACCTTGTGAGGTCGGGAATCAAAATTTCAACATCCAACCCAGTAGACATTAAAACAACCGTTTCGTCTTCTGAAACGGTCAGATCTAGAAATATTCCAGGTTTGCCCACTGTATGATCAAGCGGGATCCCCTGATCTGCTATTATTTTAATCACCTCAGGGGTTGGGTCCCAGACACGAATGGATTGAAATATATCCTGAGCAGTAACAGTGGCCAAAAGAGTTATCAATCCCAGAAATGCTTTAAACAGTAAGTCCACTTTATTATATAGTCTTTTTGATCCATTCTGTTGTAACCGATTTCGGCCGGGTGATTGGAATGCCAAGTGCCCGCTCCCATACCATCTGAGCAATCATACCCATAGCCCGGGAAATACTGAATAATACCGTATAATAATTAAACTGCTTCAATCCATAATAGTAGAGCAATGAACCAGATGCTGCATCCACATTGGGCCAGGGATTTTTAGCTTTTCCCTGTTCCGTAAGTACTTCTGGAACAATATCAAACAATCCAGTTACAATATCGAATATATCATCACCATGGATATGTTTTTTCCCAAAATTGATAAAAGCAGTAAACCTTGGATCAGGACAACGCAAGACTGCATGGCCGTATCCAGGAATGACCCGCCCGCTATTCAGGCGATCCCAACAAAATCCCCGCAATTCTTCACTGGTAGGTGCACCAGAAAAATGGTCATGGATCTTAAGTACAAATTTCAGGCATTCCTGGTTGGCCAAACCGTGTAATGGTCCTGCCAAACCATTTAAACCAGCAGATACAGCATAATAGGGATCAGAAAGCGCCGATGCCACAGTATGGGCCGCAAAGGCGCTCACATTGCCGCCCTCATGATCACAATGCAACATGAAATACAGCTGCATCAACTTATGGAAATCGCCGGATGGATCGGGAATATCAATCAAGTGTACAAAATTACCTGACCAATCCAAATTGGGATCTGGATCAATTCGGTCACCTTTGCCAAACCGCATTCGATAGATCCCCGCCCCCAATATGGGTAATTTTGCTAACAGGCGAATGCCATCTTCAAGTATATGTTCCCAATATTCTGATTTGGCCATTCCTTCATCATATTTTTTCCGGAAAACACTTTCATGCTGCATGGCCAATATGCCCAGATTAAACATGGTCATGGGGTGGCTATCTCCCGGAAGCGTTTCCAATAAGGACCAGACATAATCCGGAATCTTGAAATGTTTGGAATATTCCTTCTGCAGGTCAGTTAACTCTTCTGAGTTCGGAAGACGACCTGTCAGAAGCAGGAAAAATACCTCTTCCGGCAGTATATGAGTGATCTCTAATAGCGGATTGCCGCGAATGATCAATCCCTTTTCCGGTGAAACAGAGGATGTATCACACACAAAAGCCTTGATACCCCGCAATCCGGAATAAGCCTGCGCCACCGATACCGTGCTGATCTGGGACTCTCCATTCTCATGAATCAGGTTCTTAATATCTTCTCTGACCTTTGGTATCTGGTTTGTCAGTTCTTGTTTTAATAATGTCATGTTGTTTCCCCGCTAGTTTTCAAAGCAGCGTGTCACCAGTCCAGAATAAACTTTCGGAAAGAAAAAGGTGGATTTTTGCGGCATGGTTTCTCCTGATTTTGCTATCTTGAACACATCCTCCAACGATGGCGGATTGACAAAGCAAGCCACAGTGTAATCATTTTCCTTTTTCAACATGCCTGAAGCAGGCTTGTTCCCGCGCATATATGACACGTGCCTTAGGTCCTTTTGTTTATTGGTATCAATATTGAAAACTGTTTCCAACACAAAAAGATGTAAAATATTTGTATTCAATTCCCGCAGTGTTTGACTGGATTCTGGTAACATTGTTTTCAATTTGTTCCAACTACTGAAATTTAGTAATAAACCTGTATCCGATTCCCGGTGGTATATACCTAGCATCCCCTTACGCTCTGGTTCAGAATCCATCTGAGCCAACACAGCATCGGCTCCTTCTAACTTTTTAATCTGGAATGATTTTTCGAGGCGTGCTTCAATTTGATCAATATTAATTTTAATTCCTGATAGTAATCGATGCGTTGGCAATATCTGCATTCCTTTATTCTTGCTGTTGACTAGCGTTACCATAACCCTGGTTGCATCATCCAACTCTGGATGTTTTTCGGCATACCTAAGGGCTGTTTTATATCGATGGTGGCCATCAGCAATCACCAGTGTTTTATCCAGCATTGTTGATACAAATTGATCAATCTTGTCTTTTTCCACCACCGGCCAGATTCGATAAAGAACATCATCCAGGTTCACATCAATTACAGGTTCATTCACCATCATCTCATGAATATTTTCAAGTATCATTTCTTCATCCTGGTAGCACATGAATATCTGCCCTGTGTTGGCTGATGTTGCTTCCATTAATTGCAGGCGGTCGTTCAAATATTTTTCAATGGTTTTTTCATGAGGTAAAACTACATTCCCAAGTTCTGTGAGCTGAACACTGCAAATACACCCTATTCTTTCAACCATATTGCCAGCCTGCTCATACGTCTGTGAAATGATATAAATAGCATTCTTGTCTTCCTTAATCAACACTCCATTTTCTTTCCAGTGGCGCAATGCGGAAGAAGCACTTTCGTACCGGCTGTTACTTGGTGAACGATTTAAATTTATTCGGACATAATTGTAAGGAGAACGATCATAATACGCATCCTGTTCTTTCGCAGTAATTACATCATAGGGCGGGACAATGACATCCGAATAATCGCCTACGAAATCACTATTATACCGCCAGCCTTGAAAAGGGAATAATTTTGCCAAAATAAAGTTTATTGGATAAAATAGTTAAAATTGAACACATTTCAATATAGTTTACGTGCTTCCTCCAGGTCCTCCAGAAAATCAATTTCAAGACAGGGGAGATCGGACACGTCACTATAAAATACATCCAGCTCTGATAGTAATGGATGCATCCCGGCTTCAAAGTAATCAGACTTACCGCCAGCATTGATCAAACTTTTCAGAGTTTCAGAAAAACGCAGATTAAATTCCTTGGATAATTTTGCGACTCCTAGAAATTCACCCAGACAATTTTCTTCAATCAATTCCTTGCCGATCGCAACAATTTTCCGGTTTGTGCCTTCAATAACTTTTACTTCTTCCCGATCACAGGATTTAACATCCACTGCTAGTACTGTTTCCTTTTCAAAATCCATGATCCGCTTTAATAATTCTTTTGGATAGATAACATCAGCATTCATCAACAACTGAGCATCCGAGCGAAGAATATCCCTTCCTAAATAAAGAGAATAGGCAGTATTGGTTTCAAAATAATGGTGATTGATGATAAAATTAAAATTCAGATTCGGAAATGTCTTATTCAAATGATCGGTTAACATTTCGCGGTAGTACCCAACGATAACTGTTACATCTTTTATCCCAATGCTATCAAGTGCCGTTAACTGATGATCGATAATGGGTTTTCCGCCAACATCAAGAAGGCACTTTGGAATTTTATATGTTTCCGGGTACAGCCGCCGGGAAACACCCGCCGCCAAAATAAATGCTTTCATAATGGGAATAAAATTACCGGGTGATTTATAAAATTCATATGTCCAATCCACGAGAGATCATTGCTTCAA
>DTUG01000005.1 GCA_012964275.1 Fidelibacterota bacterium
CGGATGGTCCAGCTCAAAAATTAACCATTATTCGCCAACGGATCAGTGAAGGTAAATTTGCTGATGCCTTAAGACTTGCTGAAGAAGGGAACCAGAAATTCCCAACACACCACGGATTTGTTCAGCTGATTGGCGAAACTCATCTATCGCTGGGAAATGTGGAAGAAGCCAAAGCATCTTTCCAGCGTGCGATTAAACTTAATGCCAGGGAAAAGGCGCCCCACCTCTCTCTCGCTAATATTTATTTCAATCTCGGGAAGTATGTGTATGCCGCTTTGTCTTTTAGCGATGTTATCTACTTAGATCCGGAGGACGTAGAATCAAGATATATGCAGGGTCTGAGTTATTTTAAGGCCAATGAATGGGGTCGAGCGGCTGCGTCTTGGGAAGATCTCTTACATTATCGTCCAGACCATGGATTGGTTCGAGTACTGCTGCCGCAGACCTACTACATCCTGGCAATAGAATATAATCGTTTGGGTAATCCAACTATGGGTAGGCAATCCTTCAAAAATGCATTGTCAATTAACTCTGATACAGGTCTATGGCTTCCAGGCTCAATGGCAACCTTAGGAAAATATTACCGTGGAAAACGGATGTATCGTGAGTCTTTGGCAGCATACCAGGAAGTTTTGGAATTGAATCCCAATGATGCAGATGCTTATTTAGGCATGGGTATTACCTATTGGAATATGGACGAAAGACAAATGGCCCGTTCTTCCTGGGAAAAAAGCATGGCAGTCCAGCCCGATAATAATGAATCACGCGGCTGGTTGATCCTGTTCAGGCAAGAATCCTGATTTATACCATTCCTCCGTTAATTTTACCCCTATGCACAGATCATTAATTTGTTTATTATGTGTCCTTCGTATATCCTGGTCAGCCAATTTATATCCCGGCGACAGTGAAGTCAGAAAAGGTGTCCATGCGTTTTATAATTATGAATTTGATCATTCAATTAAGATTCTAACTCAAGCGCGCGAAACATATCCTGATCATCCAGGAGTCCATTTTATATGGGCTGCTGCAAAATATTATTGTAGCCAGGGTTTGGATCCGGTCCTTGCCACCTACGATACCTTGGAAAAAAGCCTGGATCAGGTTCAACCGCTCTATGAATCTTTAGTGAAAAATTATCCAAATGACCCTGTTTATCAGTTATATCTGGGTTCGACAAAAGGGTTGCGAGCTCGGTCCAGCCTTGGGAAAAAGGAATGGTTATCGGTACTCGTTCAGGCTTACCAAGGAATTTCCATCATCGATGATGTAGCTCGCGAAAACCCAAAACTCTTTGACGCACAGCTCCCAATTGGAATTGTGGAATATTATGCTGGTATAAGCAATATCGCTATTCGCTGGGCAGTGGAACTTTTTGGTTTAAATGCTTCCAAGTTGTCAGGCCTCACACGTATGTCACAAGCGGCTGACCATAGCGAATGGGCTTGGATTGAAGCTTCTGGTATCATGTCATTCCTGTATTTGTGGGTGGAAGACGAATCAGAATTAGCGTTACCTTTAACAATTAAACTCGTAACGCATTTTCCAGAGAATTATTACTTCAACCTTTTGTACTTGGAGGCTCTGATACGATCTAGACAAAATTTAGCTGCTCAAGACTTGATTGGTGTCTTAGATATTAAGCGAAATGATTTGTCTCCACGTCAGCAAAACTGGTATGATCCCTATCTTGATTATGAAAAAGCACTTTTAGCTTTTAATGATGGTGATTTGAAACTATCCTTGAATCTGGTACATAGGACTATCAAGCATTATGCTGGTGAATTGGATATAATTCTGGGTTTCGCATATTTGCTGAAAGGTAAGATTATGGACATTAGGGGGGATCGTGAATCGGCAAGAACTTATTATACAAATTGCCTCGCTCTAGATAATTTTTCATTTGCCATTGAAGAAGCAAATCAATATTTAGAGACACCTTACAAAATCCATTGATCTGTGGAAATTCAAAATTACTGTCCTAGTCTGACGTCCTATTCCCGCTGGATTACCCGCGAAGTCAAGATAGGTGATGTTGGTATCGGCGCTGACAATCCTATTCGTATTCAGTCAATGACAACCACTAACACGATGAATACAGATGCAACCATTGAGCAGTCAATTCGGATGATTAAGGCAGGGTGTGAGATTGTTCGTATCACTGCACCCAGTATTAAAGAGGCAGAAAACCTGAGAGTTATCAGTAATGGTTTACGATCCCAGGGATACAAAACTCCTTTGGTCGCAGATATCCATTATACTCCAAATGCTGCGGAAGTTGCTGCCCGAATCGTTGAAAAAGTACGCATTAATCCTGGGAACTTTGCAGATAGAAAAAAATTTGAAACCCATGAATACACAGATAAATCCTATGATGAAGAACTGGAGCGGATAAGAGATCGATTTCTTCCTTTAGTTCTGGTGTGTAAAGAATACGGCACAGCTATTCGGATTGGAACCAATCACGGATCGCTATCAGACCGTATCTTAAGCAGGTATGGAGATACACCGCTGGGTATGGTAGAATCGGCGATGGAGTTCATACGGATTTGCAGGGATGTAGATTTTCATGATATCGTGCTCTCCATGAAGGCCAGCAATACACAAGTTATGGTTCAGGCTTATCGGCTGTCGGTAAATACGATGAATACGGAGGGGATGAATTACCCATTGCATCTGGGAGTCACGGAAGCAGGAGAAGGAGAAGATGGACGCCTTAAATCGGCTGTGGGAATAGGAACCCTCCTTGAGGATGGTTTGGGTGATACGATTCGTGTATCACTCACCGAGGAACCTGAAGAAGAAATTCCAGTAGCACAGTTGCTGGTTGAACGCTATGCCATTGGACTTGAACATCAATTTATTGAGCCCATTGAAAAAATACTTTACGATCCATATTTTCGAGAAAGACGGAAAACGAATCAAATAACGAATATCGGCGGTGATAATGTACCGAGAGTTGTTGGAGATCTATCCAACATAAAGAATATAAACCGTGAACATTTAGCACCTTTTGGCTATAATTATTCAATATCTGCTGATAAGTGGCAATTATCCGAACAGGCAGCTGATTATCTTTATGTCGGTGTTGGAAAGATTGATTTTGAACTTCCGGGAACATTAGCAGTCATCCAGGATGCAGAGAGTTGGTCTGGGTTGCCAGATCATTTTCCTATGTTTACGGTACAAAATTATCTAGATGCGGTAAATCCTTCAGATGTTTTGAATTTTGTTACTCTCACTCTGAATGATGTTACTCAAGCAACACTTGCTGCTCTTGAGGATGATCCAACCATTGTTATTGTTGCGGATACCAACCATTTCTATAGTTTGGCGGAACAACGAAAGTTATTTGTGGAATTAATGCGTAGGGAAATCACCGCACCAGTTTTAATTCGGAGAAAATATTCAGCCACGACAAAAGACCTATTTATGATTTACAGTGCTATAGATTTTGGCGGTCTTCAAATGGATGGTTTTGGGGATGGTATCTGGGCGCAGTCAACTCTGGATGCTGGATTAATGAATGAAACATTATTTGGTATCCTACAGGCTTCCCGAACTCGGATTTCCAAAACAGAGTATATCTCATGTCCATCCTGCGGACGAACGCTGTTCGATCTACAGGAAACCACTTCTAAGATAAGGGCAAGAACTGATCATTTAAAAGGTGTTAAGATTGGGATAATGGGTTGTATTGTCAATGGGCCTGGTGAAATGGCTGATGCAGATTATGGTTACGTGGGAACAGGGGTTGATAAAATATCGCTGTACAAAGGGCAAGAAATAATCCAAAGAAATATTCCATCTGAAGGAGCAGTAGAGGCCTTGATTGACCTGATTCGCCGGCATAATGACTGGGTTGAACCTGAAGCGGTTTAACATTGTCCAAGGTTTTAAGGACATCGTATACTTTAGGCAGATATTTTAGAATTGTATCCAGAAAAGAGGCAATTATGAAAAAGTGGCTAGCCATCATTTCTTTTGCATGTGTTTTGACGGCACAAACCAAGGAAGTGCCATTGTCGCCAGTTGTTACCTACTGGAAAACCCTAACCATCGAAGAAAAGGAAATATTTTTATTTTCCTATCTCGTACAGGTTTATGAAACACATAATGAACTGAAGAATGATATAGGCTATGGGGGTATTACCGAATGGTATTACGATAATAGGGCTGAATTAATCTACGGCATTTTTGATCACTTAGAACATGTTGATATCTATGAAATGGTGAAGTGGGTTGACGAATTTTATTCGCACGGTGAATATGCAAACCGTCCATTTTATGAAGCTCTTGAATTTGCATTTCGTTTCCAGCAGGCGGCTGGTAGCACAATGTTGGAAAAATATGAAAACCTGCAATTTAAAAAGATCACGCCAGGTAAGAATTAATGTCATTTTTGAAGCCCCCCTTCATCCAGCCCTGGCTGGAAATTTATCGAAAGGGAGGGTTAAAACAGCTTTTCACAGAAAAAGGCTGGATCATTGTTCTGGCCTTTTTCCTTTTTTATCTAATTAGAGATTCATTTCTTTATCTCCTGTTACCCTATATAGGCTATTCGCAAATTAGTTCTTGTTTCTAAAATGGTTTCCAAAGTTCTGAGTAGTTCCATTCTAGGTATTGATGGCTACGTTGTAGATGTGGAATGCCATTTGAGCGGTGCTCAGATACCGCGATTTATTACAGTAGGATTTCCTGAAGGTGCAGTGAAGGAGAGCAAAGAACGAGTCACACCAGCCATTCAAAACAGTGGTTTCAAATTTCCACGGAAACATATCACAATTAACCTGGCACCAGCAGATATTCGGAAGGAGGGTTCAGCATTTGACTTACCCATTGCTATAGGTTTGTTGGCGGCTATGGGTGAAGTAGAACCAACATTTCTTGATAAATTACTGATCATTGGAGAAATGGCACTGGATGGATCCCTACGCCCGGTCCGTGGTGCTTTGCCTATCGCCATCTGTGCCCGAGATCAAGGCATCCCCGGGATTATTCTTCCAAAAGAAAATGCCAGGGAAGCTTCGGTGGTTGAGAG
>DTUG01000006.1 GCA_012964275.1 Fidelibacterota bacterium
GTCCGGCCCCGGGTACTGATGAGAAACCCGACTCTTCGTCGGGTTTTTTACTATGGTCTGTTTTTTAGCATATATGCAGGAATTGGCAATGATTAGCAGGTGTTTTGGTCACATTTGGTTACAAAAATATTCTTGTGACCAAAGATCACGCTTTGCCTGTGATCGCTGATAATTGCTCGAACATGCGTAGTATAAAGACACTAGTTAATAATGATCAGACGGCTGGATACAGATCCATCCAATGGAATGCGACAAATGATCTTGGTCAGCCTGTATCGGCAGGTATGTATATATATACCATTCAGGCAGGAGAGTTCAGGCAGACCAAGAAGATGGTACTGCTTAAATAGGTTTACCCTTTTCACAACATCGAGCCCCGCCCAGCAACGGGGTTTTTTGTTTTACGGTATTTATACAACACGCATAATGATCTATATGAATGAATATTGTTTTCCATCATTTGTGCCCAAATAATTAAATTTATCATGGCCAACACCATGGAATTATGTTTTGTTGGTTATGTAGGTCATTAAGATTCGATCCCGGTTCAGAACGCAGTTTTGTCATTGTAAAAATAGGAGTATAAGTGGTTTTTTGAACTTTCTTAAATTTAATTTAAGCGGTCATATAATCGAGTATAATGATTAATTAATCCCATTTGGTCTCTATCAACAACAAGAGTAAATAAAAAATGAAAAAAACAAATATAGTTCAATATTTATTTTATATAATTATCTCTATATCAGTCATTTATAATTATGACATAAGAAGTTGGTTTAAGAATAACAGGCTTGTTAATTATGAACATTTTCTTAAAACACAGCCATATTATAATCAGGAACATCTGACCAAAAAGGAACTGAAGAAGATACCGAAGCATCTACGCCCAAAACCAAACGCTGAGTTTGAAAAGATCAAGACAATTGATCCGGCACTTGGGAGGGTACCTGATGAGAGGTTATTTACCGCACTGCTGGAAACAGAGCGGCGTAACATCGGAAACCAATCTTCGTCCTTTAGGGATTCTTTGGTCTGGGAAGAACGCGGTCCGGCGAATGTGGCAGGACGGACTCGCGCGATGATGTATGATCCTAATGATCCTGATCAGAAGCGATTCTGGGCGGGTGGTGTCACAGGCGGTCTCTGGTTCACTGATGATATTACATCATCTTCACCTGTCTGGTATAAGATTGATGATCTCTGGGCAAACCTGGCCATTTCTGCCATAACCTATGATCCTGCAAATACAGATGTTTTTTACGTTGGGACGGGGGAGATCTACACAGGCGTCAGCCGGGGATTTGGTATATGGAAAACTGAAGATGGTGGGAACTCCTGGTACCACCTGAGCGGGACTGAAGAATTTTACTATGTTAACGATATGATTGTTCGTGTGGAAAGTGGTGTGGGTGTGCTTTATGCGGCTGTTGGAATGAAATATTATGAAGGTGCATGGCACTATGGCGATCATGGTCTTTATCGATCGGCGAATCAGGGTGATTCCTTTGCGCAGGTCCTTCCCGCAGTGGGAACAAATAATCAGCCATACCAGCCATCAGATCTGGAACTTGGCGGTGATAATGCACTTTGGGTTGGTACAAGACGCAATGCATGGTGGGCTGGCGGGGGTACGATCTTAAAATCCAATGATGGTTTCAGCTGGGATGTTGTTTACGAGGATTCAAATACAGAACGGGTGGAACTGGCCATAGCACCATCGGATCCGTCTGTGGTATATGCGGTAGCGCAGTCAAGTCAGGGTTCTGAAAATGATATTGGGTTTTTCATCAGATCAAGCGATGGTGGGGGGTCCTGGGCGAATATCTCAATTCCCCTGAACGAGAACGGTGTTCATTTTACCCGGGGACAGGCCTGGTATGACCTCACTCTAGCAGTGGACCCGCAGTCATCATCTACGCTCTATGCTGGTGGCATTGATCTGCACAAGAGTACAGATAGTGGCAGCAACTGGAGCCAGATCTCACAGTGGTATGGGTCAGGCTATAGCTATGTTCATGCGGACCAGCATAGTATAATCTTCCGTCCGGGTTATCCGCAGGAATTCGCAGTAGGAAACGATGGCGGGATCCATTATTCTATTGATAGCGGAGCATCTTTCGAGAACTATAATGAGCAGAATGTTTATTACTCATTGAAAAATAATGGATATAATGTGACTCAGTTTTATACCCTCGCAATACACCCTGGTGAAAGTACCGATCAATTCTTAGCAGGCTCACAGGATAATGGCACCCAATTTTTTGATGAACCCGGATTAGACTATACCTATGAGATATCAGGAGGTGATGGAGCCTGGTGTTTTTTCAATGAGAATGATCCAGGATATCGAATTACGTCATATGTATATAATAATTATTATCTCTTCTACAATCTTAATTACGCCTATTCTATTCTGAATGATGATACGACCGGGCATTTTATAAATCCGACAGACTTTGATTCCGACAATGATATTCTTTACGCCGCTAGGGATGATACATCGCTTACAAGAGTGTTTAATGTTAGTTCAGCCCCGGAAAGAAATGATATAAATGGATTAGATCTCGGTGCATATGCGTCGTTTGTAAAGGTGTCGCCATTTGATTCCGGTTATTTACTTGTAGGCACTGATGCGGGCCGCTTATTTGAGATCAGTAGTGCCAATACAAACAGCACTGTTGTGAATGAAATAACATGGTTCAGTTTTCCTCAGGGATATATTTCATCAATTGAGTATGGTCAATCTGCTCAGCAGATATTAATAACTTTTTCAAATTACGGAGTCATTTCTATTTGGGAAAGCAGAGATGGTGCTCAGTCCTGGATGAGCGTGGAAGGTGATCTTCCGGACATGCCCATCCGCTGGGCTCTGTATCATCCTGATGACGAAAATTCTATCATTGCAGCCACCGAGATAGGGGTTTGGACGTGTGATAATATTACCGATGGTAATATCCAATGGATTCCAAATAGTGAAGGTCTGGCCAACGTCAGGGTTGATATGCTGAGAGTGCGCTCAGTGGATAAACTGATAGCTGCCGCTACCCACGGAAGGGGCCTGTTTAGTACCCCATCGCTTGGTCCTCAGTCTGGTGTGGAACATACAATTATTCCTGAGGGCTATTTTTTATCCCAGAATTATCCGAATCCTTTCAATCCGACTACTACTATTTCATACCGATTACCACAGGATGAACTTGTCAATATCACTGTTTTAGATGTGATGGGCAGGCATGTGGCTACTTTATTATCCAGCGTACAGCGGTCTGGGAGCCATATTGTCGTTTGGGATTCCACAAGTGATACGGGTCAGCCTGTATCTGCTGGAATATATTACTATAAAATCCAGGTTGGAGATTATAGTGAAACACGAAAGATGACATTGCTGAAATAAGCGTAATTGATTTTTAAAAAGCCTTAACATTTCAAGGGGCTAGTCGGTTTTTTCAGCGGCATAATTCCAGGTTGCTGTGAACCGGGGATAATGATTACCTGTAACAATACGTTTAATGTGTGAGTATTTCCATTTAGCTTTTATGAATGCAGAAGCATATATATGGTCTTTTTCTGTTTTTTTTAGGTGCCGGAATATTTGGACAGGACAGATCTTTGAATGGGACAGTTTATGATAGGTCCACATCACTGCCCATTGCTAATGTAAATGTAATAGTCGAGCCCACAAAAGTTGGTACAATGACCAATGAAATAGGCCAATTCACCGTGGATGTTACCAACAAGGATTTGGAGATTGTTTTTAAACATATAGGCTATGATGTAAAAAGAATAAGCCTTGACACGTTTGAAAATGGTAAAATAATAGAGCTGGATCCAACTGTGATCCATTTAAAAAGACTCGATGTAATAGGCGAATCCAGGGGAGAGTTTGATCAGTTCGAAACCGAAAATATGCTCTCGGAGCTTGCTGCTGAAGATTTGACGATTCGCGGATATTCAGATATAGCAGATGCTATTTATAATGAAGAAACTATCTTGGTAAGCGAAACAATGACTGGTCGAAAAACTGTGTCAATCCGTGGTGCCAGACAAGATGAAATGGTTTTTATGTATGATGGTGTGAAGATCAATAATGCCGGAGACACATCCATGGACCTATCTATATTCAATGTCGGTGGTTTGGACGGCGTTGAGATAGTTCGTGGAAGCCATAGCGGTGCGGTGTCTTCATCGGGAACGATCAATTTTATCCCATCGCTGCCATATAGAAATAGTGCAGGGTTCCATCAGCGGATTGGGACATATAATACCGGTAACTGGCAAGGATCAGTATCCATTGGAAACGATATTATAACAGTGAACGCTGGTACCGGCAGGATGCAATCATCCCAGTTTTACCAAGAAAGCGACCAGGCTGATATACTTAGAGTTTTCGAAAATACCTTTTTCAACCTTGGATTTAAGCCCTTTACCAATATCGAAATCAGGGCTTTTCGATTTCATAATGAAAGAGAATTTGAAAATATTAAGTTGAATGATTCCTTATCATCATCCTTTAGTGTCGAAATATTGAAGTTAAAATACGATAAGCTAGGATTGGGCAGCCTGGAACTTTTCACATCTCATCAGCAGCATTCAGGGAAAGATAAAACCATGGTGATATCCAGTCATAAAGACGATGAAGAATTACTTTTTGGTTTCCAATATTCCCTACCGATCCCCAACGCATCCTTAAGCATTTCTGGAGAGATGCTTAAATCAATTTCAGATTGGAACACATCCTTTGGTGTTATTAATGCTAGGCGTAATCAGTCAACTTTGTCAGGGGTATTTGCAGTAAGTCAGCCTGATATGGGGGGAGATCTTCAGTTAAAGGATTTGAAGATCATATTGAACTGGAAATCGGTAATTGACATCCCTCAGGAAAATACTCAGTATTTAACAGATGAAATAGCATGGGATGAAAAAGGTGCATTATGCACAATTGCAGTCTGGGATCAGTTGGAACATTCAGCAATATATCTCTATTTGAATTTTGGAAATGTGTTCCGTATTCCCAGTCTCAATGAGCGATATTTTCATGCTCTTCGGCCGATGGTTTTCTTATCGGATTCTCTTTTACCCGAGCATAAGCTCATGAAGGAAATTGGATTAAAGCTTACCAGTGATAAAATGTTAGGTCAGCCTGAATATAGCGGCACTCTTTCTTGGTTCAGTTATGGATATTCGAATAAAATGAGGCCAATTCATTATAGTAGCACCCCAATGCAATTTCCTGTTAATCATGGTGATGTAGAGATTTCCGGGCTGGAAGCAAATCTGGAAATATCACTTATGAAGGATTATGTGAACTTATCCACAGCATATGCGCTTTATGATGTATCGGATCAATCTGCTTTTCCCATGCAGCCATCTGAGATGCTTAGAAGTAATTTAACTTTTAATTGGAGAGGATTATCCGTGATGCTGGGTTCACGCAAAGAAAATGCAAGAATTGTAACAACAATTGACCCTGACGGAAATTTACGCGATAATCGGTTGGATCCGCACATGGCAGTGGATGGTCATATTGCTCTTTATTTACCATTTAAAAAGTTTACTGGCACAATAGGTATCTCTGGACGCAACCTAAAGGGGGAAAGCCAAGTCTTGGAAGGAATATCAATCTTTGACCGCCGGGTCTATGTGAATTTTGGAATAACGTGGAACTGAAGATGAAAAAATATAACACATTTTTCTTTTTCCTATTTCTAATGTTTTCGTGCACGACCAATCCATTTTGGGATGATCCTTCTACAAAGATAATGAGACTCACTGGTACCGTACACCCAGAGGACAACCTTACCAATACACCTGCCTATGTCTGGCTCGAAGGTTTGGAGATTGATACGGTTACAAATGATAATAAGGAATTCTTAATAGAGATAAATAGCACTCAGACTCCTGCTGGTAACATTAATGGTCCTTTGAAAATCTACTTTTATCTACATAATTATAGAATCAGCCATGCAACCATTTATTTCACAGATGGGCATTTTTCCGACTCGCAGACAGATTTTTCTAGTGATGGTGAATTATTGGAACCGATCGCTCTGGAAAAATTAGTCTCAGCTGAAACGCTGTTACCAAGTGTATTTCGTCCGGCGTTAATCGAAACATTAAGGATTAAATTAGATTTAGAAGTGCATAATTCAACTACTCGTTTGATAGGGTATAAAAAAGTGCTGGCTCAAAATACATACTTGCCGTCCGGTGTTATATTCCGCTCACTAGAAGATGAAGGGGATATTTATATAAATCGATTATACAATGACAGTATCGTTCCGATTGAATACAGTGCTGGGTCTGCTTTGACTTGGCTGTATGAAATAGATTCGGATTCATTACAATTATCACAAGGTGAATATGAAGTATTCCCATTCTTCCTGGTAGAACAGAATCAGGTACCAGAAAATCTGTTTTTTTCCCTTGGTATTGATAATACAATCAATATTAATGCACATTACTTGAAACTGCCCATGGATATGGTCCCGGGATTTCTAACAGTGCAATAAACCACAAGGAAAATAGAAAAACCCATTCCGGTGAATAAAACTGTTACCCTAACTTTGAAAGTTAAATTTTAAAGTTTTTGGAGGATAAATGTCTGAACATGTATTTGAATTTACGGTTGGAAGTTTTGACTCAGATGTATTGCAATCTGATTTACCAGTATTGGTGGATTTTTGGGCTGAGTGGTGTGGACCGTGCAAATCAATTGCACCGGTCATTGAGGAGATTGCAGTTGAGTATAAAGGTAAAGTAAGAGTAGGAAAGGTTGATGTTGATCAAAATAATCAGATAGCAATGCAGTTTGGTGTTCGCAGCATTCCTACTCTACTTATATTAAAGGAAGGAAAAGTCGTTAAACAACTGGTCGGCGCTGTGCCAAAAAACAATATTACAGAATTGCTGGACCAGGTTATTTAATAACATTTCATTTTACGAAAAGGGAAGTTGCATAAAAAAGTAATCATTATTGGTTCCGGGCCGGCTGGATTAACTGCAGCTGTCTATACTGCAAGGGCTAATTTAGCACCGCTGGTTTTTGAAGGAAGTCAGCCTGGTGGACAATTATCGATTACAACCGATGTGGAAAATTATCCGGGTTTCCCGGATGGTATAATGGGACCACAATTAATGGATGAGTTCCGGAAACAGGCACAGCGGTTTGGAGCTGAGTGCCATTTTCAAACAGTAGACAAGGTCAATCTGTCTAATCGTCCTTTTAAATTATGGACTGGAAATGATGAATACTTCGCAGATGCGATTATTATATCAACAGGAGCATCAGCACGTTTGCTTGGTTTAAAATCCGAAAGTACACTTATGGGGTATGGCGTTTCTGCTTGCGCTACCTGCGATGGTTTCTTTTTTAAAGAAAAAAAAGTTATGGTCGTGGGTGGTGGAGATTCAGCAGCGGAAGAGGCTATCTTTTTAACCAAGTTTGCATCAGAAGTCTGGCTAATACATCGCCGAGATGAATTACGGGCATCCAAAATCATGCAAAAACGAGTATTCGATCACCCTAAAATCAATATACATTGGAATAATATCATAGAAGATATACATGGGACACAGGAAACCGGCGTTACTGCTGTAGTTTTGAAAGACACTATTTCAGGAGAGAAAAGTGAAGAATCCTGTGATGGAGTATTTATGGCAATAGGTCATACCCCAAATACAGATTTATTCCAAGATTATATTGATTTGGATTCCAATGGTTATATCATCACCAAACCGGATACTACATACACAAATGTAGATGGAGTTTTTGCTTGTGGCGATGTTCAGGATCATAATTATCGTCAGGCAGTGACTGCCGCTGGTACTGGCTGCATGGCGGCAATGGATTCTGAACGCTGGTTGGAAAACCAACACATCTAATTTGCAACATATCCCTTTTCTCAATGGGATTATCTCAGGAAAGGAAAGGAAAATGGCAGAATCAAAACGTTTGATTTTTAAAGTTGATGGTCTTGAAAAAGCCTACAGCTCAAACACTGTACTCAAAATAAGAAAATTGGAAATCCACCCTGGTACTGTATATGGGCTGGTAGGTCCAGTAGGAAGTGGTAAAACAACTTTATTAAATCTATTTGCAGGTTGTGATATACCTACATATGGTACGGTGCATTTTGACAATGAACCATTTAAGGTAAATTGGCGTGGGAAAATATTACCCAATAGTGAAATATTTTTTACCGGTGATCCAAATCTTCTAAAACCAAGTTCTATTATCAGTAGAATTATTGGCAACTTCCACGGGAAGAAGTCAAATGTGATTCAAAAGAGGTATTTTGATAGCGGGCATTATAAAAGCATGTGGGATCGAACTGTGAGAGATCTGTCGCCAGGTGAAAAACGCTGGTTGGGCCTTGTATTGGCTATCGAAAGTGACCCCAGGGTATTACTTATCGATGATTATGGGGTTTATCTTAACCAATCCATGGAACAAAAATTCCGCTCCCAATTGAAACGTATGAATCGTAATCTGGGAACAACAATGATTTTAGCCGCACCTTCTGATAACTTTTTACGAAAATTTGCGTCAGTCATTATTCATTTAGATAATGGGCATGTGGCAAAAATTAGGTCAGGTGTACCTCGGCACAGTCCAAAACAACATCAGAAAAGAAGGCGTAAATAAATTTTGATCATGAATCAAATTCGGCATTTTGTAGGAACCATTCTGTATATCCTGTGTAATTTCAGATAATGAAGTTCAAATTTGAGCAATTATCCCAATCTTACAGCGAGAAGAAATTATTGGTTGTGGGCGATATTATTCTGGATGCATATATATGGGGTAATGTAGATCGTATCTCACCCGAGGCTCCGGTCCCGGTAGTACAAATTAGGGAAAAGGATCATCAGTCTGGAGGTGCAGCTAATGTCGCCCGTAACGTCACTGGGCTTGGCGCACAGGTTGCTTTGGTTGGTTTGATTGGTGAGGACGACGAAGGCAGAAAACTACGTGCTGATTTGTCCAATGATTCAAATATCAGTGCACATTTGTTGAGAGATCCAGATCGTCCGACAACAGTAAAAACACGG
Source organism: Fidelibacterota bacterium (assembly GCA_012964275.1). Taxonomy (GTDB): domain Bacteria; phylum Fidelibacterota; class Marinisomatia; order Marinisomatales; family UBA1611; genus UBA1611. The sequence goes on from DTUG01000006.1 coordinate 9,052, forward strand.
GTGATAGCTGATGGACATCATGTTGTCAGGTTAGATCGTGAACAATTGAGCCCATTAGGGATTGAACAGATTCACAAACTAAAAGAAATCCTCGGTCCATTAGTGCAATATTCTGATGGTATTATTTTGCAAGATTACAACAAAGGTCTTTTTACAAAAGAATTTATTTCCTGGATTATTAGTACAGGGAATGAGTCTAATACTCCAATTTATGTTGATCCAAAACACCGGAATTTCAATTGCTATAAAAATGTCAGGATGGTGAAACCAAATTTAAATGAATTCAGATCTTATGTAGGTGCAAATGCTTTACTTTCAGAATCTGGTTTTCAACTTAAGAATGAACTCAATGCGGACATTATATTAGTTACTAAAGGAGCGGAAGGTATTGCGCTATTCCATGATGATCAGCACGAATCCATCGCAACAAAAGCTCGGGCTGTCCATGATGTATCTGGAGCTGGAGATACGGTAATAGGAACGTTTGCATTAAATGATGTTTGTGGCGCATTACCAAAAGAATCTGCAGTTTTGGCTAACCTGGCTGCAGGCAGGGTTTGTGAAGAAGTAGGTGTATTTCCGATCAGTCAAGAAGCATTTAAGGATATTCTTAACCATCATTACAATTCATCAGAATAGTGATGCTTTGCAGGAGAATCTTATTCTTCAAGATTTTAAATTTTATTTTTCTTTATACACTGTCTGCACAACCAGATCCTAAATATCGCCCTTTCGATTGGGTAATATATCGGGCCTCCGGCGCAATTAATTCCATATCTGAAGGTTATTCTTTTGTATATATTGGCACTGATGAGGGTGGGATCTATCGTTATCATCTTTATAGTAACGATTTCAATGACCCAATCACCACAGCACAAGGATTAAGAAGCAATACTGTTACAGGTGTACATTTTGATCATAATACGGGAATTATCTGGGCTGCCGTCCCAGGTTACATTCAATATTCCTATACGCGAGAAGGTGACTGGCGCAATATAGCACTTTCTGAATTGGGTCTTCATAGAACGGATGTGATTAGGCGTTTAGGATCCTCCGATAATTATGTATGGGCTCAGGCAAATTCAATTTTTGTGAAAATGGATCGGTCTTCTGGAGTTTTAGCAGGTCTTTATCCGATACCCGATGAATTAAATATTCAATGGAGTAGCGGGCCCTATCAAAATCAGCCTGATCTAAAAGAAATTTTTAGTAAATACACAGTTATGTCCGGGTGGATGCTCACTGGTGATCGATTTATTGATCAATATGGCAGGTATTTGGATATTACCACAGGCTTGGTAGGGAATCACGGTGATGTTTGGGTAGGAAGTTCCGATGGTACATTTTTCCAGGGAAAAACAACTATGGAAACTTTTTTCCCTTTTTCATTTGGAATAAGAGGTGTTGATGTAGGTGCACTGCATCATCACAACAGGGATCTTTGGATTGGGAGTGCTGATTATGATATTGGCAGGGGAATAACACGGTTAGATCCAATCACTTTACAAGCGGATCATTTCGATTTTGATGTGACAGTAAATATGAATCCTACTGATATTTCATCAATTTTGGATCTTGGGGATGAATTATGGGTTGGAGGTAACAGTTTAGTTTTACTTTACGACAAGGATGACAATTATTGGAGAACATTAGGCATTGATATAGGCATACCTGAAGGAAATATTAATGCTTTAGCCGGCGATACAACTTATGTATGGGTTGGATCATCAAGGGGATTAAGACAGATAGGTAGAAAAAGTCGCAATGAAGATCTTATGGGTATTGAGTCGCTTTTCTATAACCACCCAGTATATGCTTTGCATTTGAATGAGTATGGGCTTTGGATTGGCACTAGGACAGGTGTGTATTTATATGATCCGAAAAACCCACAGGTAGTTAACGGAAGTTCCATTGGTATTTCCTATTTAGATTTTCCCTTATCACAGGTGATGGCTATTCGAGAGGATAACAATGTTCTGTATTTTGCCGCCAATTTAGGTATTGTGAAATTTGATCTGACAGACCGTATATGGGAATTGGTTATTTCCGCAGTTCAATATGATGCTTTTCCAGCCACAGCTATTGCTATGCACAGAAATCTATGTTTTATTGGTACGAAAATAGGCTTTTTCCGAATAAATTTGAAAACAGGTTTAATAAGAAAATATAACTATCCATTCATCGGAAAAGTGAATAGCATGGTTATGTTAAAAAATAATCTCTGGCTGGGTACCAGTGAAGGGTTGGTCCGATTTAAATGGAAAAAAGATTTATGAGAAATTTAATTTTGTTTTTTTCTCTTGTCACACTATTGTGGTGTGACGAGCAAATGGACCAATCTTTTCGGCGAAAGAAAAATTGGGGAAACATTGAGCGTTTCAGTTTGATCCCATTTGCGAAAGCAAAATCAATTGACTCGATTGTCGTAACAGCTTTCATCGAAATACCTTTCTACACATTACAATTTGTAAAAATACCAAGTGGATTTCTAGCCAGTTATGAGACTTCTATCGCCCTGAATGATAAAGATGGCAACCAAGTGGGGCGTAAGACCTGGATTGATTCGATCAAGGTATCTGACTATGAGAATACCAAATCCACAATTAGAAATAAAAAGCATAACGTGAGTTTCTCTGTACAAAAAAAGAAATATGTTCTAGTTGGTGAACTTTATGACCGTGACACCCGAAAAAAAGGTATTAGGGAATTAAAATTGAATTATAATGAATATAAGAAACTACCATCACTTATGGCACCAGTGTTGACATTAAAACTTCCAGGCGAGTGGGGATTTGAATCAGGTGAGTGCCCAACTTTGGGACATAGAATTAGGGGAATTGATGATGGAGTATCAGTCCATATATCAGGATTCGTTGGAAAAGGCAATTATACATTAAACATGCAGCTTGAATCGAATATGGGAAAAACTGCTTTTGACCCAATTACAGCTATAGCCGATACACAGAGTTCTTTTCAACACAAATTCTATATTGCTCCTGAGCACCTCCAATCATTAAGGGTAACTATATTTATCAAGCTGGCTCAAAAAGGAAAAATTGTAAAAAAGGAGAAAGTACTCACGATGTATAAGCCGGGTATTTCAAATTATGTGAGTGATCTTAACCAGGCGATGAAACAGATGAAATATATACTTGGCAACCAGGAACGATTAGAAATAAAAGGTAAGAATAAAAAAGAAATGGAGAACTTATTTCTTCAATTTTGGAAAAAAAGGGATCCAACTCCGGAAACTGGATATAATGAACTGATGGAGGAATATTTTGGTCGGGTAGCCTATACAAATGAATATTTTGATGCATCCTGGCGGCCAGGCTGGGAAACAGATCTGGGTATGATATATATTTTGTTTGGTACACCTGATGAAATTCAACGTACAAATCCAAGAAGCTCTTCATCAGCAGTTTACCAGATATGGTACTATTACCGTATAAATAAGCAATTTGTATTTAAAGATCAGAATGGTTTTGGCGATTATCGATTGGATACTCCTTTTCTCGGAGTTAACAATTAGTGCTTGAACACTTCTCTTATAGTAGCTTAGAGACGTTTGATAAATGTCCAGCTCAATTCAAATTTAGATATATTGACTTCATAAAAAAACCTGACGAAGGTATCGAAGCATTCATGGGGAAAAGGGCTCATGAATCGATAGAATATCTATATAAAATGGTCATGAACGGTACTATCCCTCTATGGGATGAAATTCGAAAAGTATATGTTTCATTATGGGAAGAAAAGTGGCATGATAGGGTGGCAATAGTCTATTCAAATAACCCACCACGGTATTATTTTGGTTTGGGAGAATCTTGTCTGGCGCGTTTTTACCGTCATTACAGTCCTTTTAATGAACCAGCTATTGCGACCGAACATGAAATTATATTTCCTGTTGGAGGTGACTCAGCGTACAAGATAAAAAGCATCATTGATAGGATTGATCACAATCAAAATGGGGACTGGGAGATACACGATTATAAAACTGGAAAACGGTCTCTAACTCAAAGTCAGGCAGACCGTGATAATCAATTAGCCATTTATAATTTAGCCCTTTTGTATAAAGCAGATAATATTCAGTCAGTAACTCTGGTGTGGCATTTCCTTCAGCAAGGAGAAGAAATAAGGTCAAAGCGAACAAAACAAGATTTACGGACCTTGGAGAAGAAGATAAAGGACAAAATAGATCAGATACGGAAAAGAATAGACTATGGAGGTGATTTTCAGCCAAAACCTACGCAGCTTTGCAACTGGTGTTATTACTGGGAAGAATGTCCCGCAAAATCGGGCAGTAATCCATACATAATGGAGAGATAACTAATGGTAGACATCACTGATAAAGAAAAGCGCGTCCTCACTGATTTAGTTAGTATGGAATTGATCTCCACAGACAAAAAGAAAGTACTAAAAGGAATATTGGATCGAATTGAAAATAAAAGATCGATCGAGTTGTATGTTGATGGTGCAGCAGACCTGCATTCGAAAACTGCGGGAATTGGTGGTGTTTTGTTTCAAAATGAAGAGGAATTGTTTACATTTTCTAAACCAATATTTGACAAAACAAATAATGAAGCAGAATACCTTGCATTAATCGAAGGTTTGAATGTATCACTAGAATTAAATATCTTAAATATAGTAATATATTCTGATAGTCAACTAATTGTAAAGCAAGTTAATGGAGAATACAGGGTAAAAAATGATCGCATGAGATTATTGAATTCAGATGTAATAGATCTCTTATGCCAATTTAATGAATGGTCAATTAATCATATTAACAGAGATAAAAATAAAGTAGCTGATAAATTGAGCAAGGAGGGGATGAAATTAGCCAGAGTCCAAACCTTAGGTAAATAGGTTGCAATTTTTCTCTTGGGATATTCATATGATTTACGATTGAACCGATTAACCTTTAAAATCTCCGTTCAATTGGATTTAATTCTGCAGTACATTTACATCCCATTACTATAAGGAAAAACGACTGGATTTAGAGAATGATCAATAAGAGCATGCCATCCTTCATAAATTGGATTTCCGGTGATATAGCTATCGATCTCGGTACAGCCAATACTCTTATTTGGCTGAAAGGTAAGGGTATTGTGATCAATGAGCCATCCATTGTTACCAGGTCGGTACATGATGATAAGATTGTTGCTGTGGGAAATGAGGCTAAAGCAATGCTTGGCCGTACCCACAGAGATTTGGAGACCATACGTCCACTGCAGGATGGTGTTATTGCTGATTTTAGAATGACGGATGGAATGCTCCAGGGATTTATTAGGAAAATTAATCTGAATCGAATGTCTAGACCTCGAATGGTTATATGTGTTCCGTCAGGGGTAACAGAGGTGGAGAGACGTGCCGTAAAAGATTCTGGTGCGCGGGCTAATGCTAGAGAAGTTTACCTGATAGAAGAGCCTGTCGCCGCAGCGATAGGAATAGGTCTTGATATTAGCCAACCGATTGGCAATATAATTGTCGATGTAGGCGGTGGGACTACTGAAATTGCTGTTATTTCTCTCAATGGTGTGGTTGCAAAAGAAACAATTCGGATCGCAGGTGATGAAATGGATGAAGCAATACTGCAGTGGTTCCGTAATGAGCATAAATTGGAAATTGGATTGGGAATGAGCGAATCAATCAAGATGTCTGTTGGTTCCGCCATGCAGATGACGACTGAAACTATCGCTGTAAAAGGCAGAGATTTGGTGTCTGGAATACCCAAAACTATTGAAGTATCCTCCGATGAAATTCGTCAGGCCTTGAAAGATCCTGTTAATGCTATTGTTGAGGCTGTGAAACGATGTCTGGAGCAAACACCACCTGAGTTGGCGGCCGATATTCTTGAACGAGGGATCATTTTGACGGGTGGAGGCAGTTTGTTGAAAGGCATAGATCAGATTATTCGGGAGAGAACTAACGTACCTGTGAATGTGGCGGAAGATCCCTTGCTTTCTGTTGTGAAAGGCACCGGAATGGTGCTTGAGAAATTGAAAAAATACGAGGCTGTTTTAATTTAAGGGTTGTCCATGCGCAACCTATATCTGTTCGTAGTTAAAAACAAAGATCACATCGTTTTTATAATTGCGATTTTTCTTTCTTCCTTTCTCTTACTAAGAAATGATGATCCAGGGATGGAGGTTATCCGTGGAAAATCCGCCGATATAGTTACCGTGATTTCCTTACCCATCACATGGATCAAATCGCTTCTGTTGGTGAATGAGGAAAACCAATATCTCCGGGAAAAAACTCTTCAATTATCCTTACAAGTCGAGTCCATGCTGAATTTTGCGGAAGAAAATAGGAGATTGCAGGAACTTCTTGATTTTAAACGAAAAACTAATCTTAAAATTGTCCCGGCTAGAATTGTAAATAAAGGAATTCAGCCCAATTTAGTATCCTTTACGTTAGATGTTGGGAAGAATGATGGCGTGGTTGCTAATCAACCTGTTTTGACTCCAGAAGGCGTCATCGGTAAAACTATACAAGTAGGGAATAGAGCATCTATAGTTCAATCCATCACTGATCATAATTATCGTCTCAGTGTCCGCATCCTTCCAAGCGGTGCTACAGGAATTCTACGCTGGCATGGAGATAACCTTTGCGAAGTAAGCGAAGTACAAAAAAATGTCAATATCCAAATTGGCGATCAGGTAGTGACATCTGGATTTAGTGATATTTATCCTCCCGGGTTGCCTGTTGGTAATGTCTCAGGTGTATATGATGAACGGGGTAATTATCAAAAGGTTGTAAATGTCTCCATTCATAGCAATCTAAACGCTTTACAGAATGCATTTGTAATTATTGATTATCAACATGAAATGGACTAAATACATTATTCCAGGGTTTATTGTTTATATGATTCAGCTTTGGTTATCTGAATTTTTATCCTTAAATACAATCCGGCCAGATTTTTGTGTGGTATTAATCCTTTACTGGTCTGTCAAAGACGGCCGGTTTGCAGGCACAGTTGCAGGATTTATAATTGGATTATTGGTTGATTTATCGGGTGCCGGATCTTTTTTTGGACTTTCACCTATGGCGTATTCAATTACCGGGTATGTTGGCGGATATTTGAAGGGGTTATATACTAAGTTGAGCCCATTATACTTTACTTTGTCATGGATTGGAATTCTTTGCTTTCAGTTCTTGATAGTTTCTTTAGTCATGTATCAGGATCTATTAGTTAAAGACTTGGCCCTGTTTTGGTTCAAATGGATTGCCACAGCCAGTTACACCCTAGGATTTGCAGGTATATTGCAGGTCATTTTCCCTATATATAGGTTATCTTGATGTTAAAAACTGAAAATATCGTTTCTCAGCACCAATATCGAATCGCTGGTTTGGTAATATGGATACTGGTATGTATTCTTCTGGGAAGATATTTTCAAATTCAAATCCTTGAATTCGAACGATATAGTTCAAAATCCAATACTAACCGTATTCGGAAAGTTACAAAAAATGCACCGCGAGGACTGATACTTGACAGACATGGTGAAATTTTGGTTGACAATTTTCCGATATATGTGTTGACCGCGATCCCCGGAGAAATGATAAATCGAGGTTTACAGTTTAAAATGATAGCGGATTATATAGAATCTGATTCTGCAGTTATCGCCACAAATTACAATAAATATTATCGAGGCCAGTTTATCGCCACTCGCCTCGCAAAAGATTTAAATTTTGATCAAATCAGTCGTCTTGAGGAAAATAAATTGAATCTACATGGAATATACTACGATCAGATACCGGAGCGGTACTATCCAAGTCGTGTAAAAGCACCTCATTTATTTGGGTATGTAAAGGAAGTTGATAGGGTTATACGTAAATCTCTGATTAATGAAGAATTGTATGAATTAGGCGATTTAGTTGGCTGGACTGGGTTGGAAAAGCAGTATGAATTATTTTTAATGGGTAAAAGAGGCATATCTTTTTATGAAGTTGATGCGTTTGGCAGAGAAGTAGGTCCTGCATTAGAATTGAATTCTCAAAACCCTGATCCGGGTCAAAATATTCAAACAACACTGGATTTAAACTTGCAGGCTTTTATTGAGAAGCAGATGATTGATCGTAAAGGAGTTGTGTTGGTAGCTCATCCTGAGTCAGGAGAGATATTATCAGCCGTTAGCTCACCCGATTACTCACCGGATTTGTTCACGGGAATTACAACCGAGAGAGATTGGGCAGAAATTCAAAAAGATCCAGACCGGCCACTCTTGAACCGATATATCCAAGGTACCTATCCACCTGCCTCAATAGTGAAAATGATCATGGAAGCGGTGTTAATAGAGAATACTGATTTTGATGTGGATGTAACTCAACATTGTTCCGGTTCTTACCAATTTGGGGACCGCATCTTCGGTTGTTGGAAGCCGGAAGGTCATGGCGATGTAAATATGACTGAAGCAATGGTAGTTTCTTGTGATGTTTATTTTTATAAAGCCATCCGAGCTTGTAAAATTGACCAAGTGTATGATATGTTTATTGCTTTTGGTCTTGGGGAAAAAACTAGCATTGATATACCTAATGAAGTTGAAGGTCTTATTCCAAATAATGATTATATGTATAAGCGATATGGACGGTTTGGTTGGAGCAAAGGATCATTATTAAATATTGCAATAGGTCAAGGCGAACTGTTAGTTACTCCAATTCAAGTATTAAATTATATCAACCTTCTTGCAACCCGTGGTTCATCTCCAGTATGCCATTTTGTAATGGTAGGTAATTTGCCTGGAAATGTGCATCCAGAACTTGAATCAACCACTTGGGACCGCATCATTAATGATATGAGGGCAGTAATAAATCATGGTAATGGTACTGGTCGTAAAGCCCAGCCTGAAATTAACGGTATGGAAATATTTGGTAAAACTGGTACGGCAGAAAACCCACATGGTGAAAACCATGCATGGTTTATCGGATGGGCTGAATACCTTGATGAAAAATATTCTATTGTTATATTGTTAGAAAATGCCGGCTCTGGCGGTGGTGTGGCCGCGCCCCTCGCAAAAATAATTTTCTCACAGTTTGCGTCTACTAAAAACTTGGCATTTAAATGATCCATTGGAAAAAAATAGATCTGTATGATATTCCATGGAGAATTCTCATAATCGCAATCATATTAACTTTAATTGGCTTATTAGCGCTTAAAAGTATTTCTTACCACCATACCAAGACTCTTCAAAATCCATTTTACAAGCAGGTAATATTTCTTCTCCCATCCATTGTTCTAAGTGTCCTCATTTTGTTTTTACCAAGATATGCCGTGCATAAATATTCATTTATAATCTATGGTGCGGGAATAGTCCTTGTTATTCTCCCTTTTTTAGATTCTGAACATGCCGGTACACATCGCTGGTTGAATGTTGGTTTGCCGTTTGCAGTCCAACCAAGTGAATTTGCCAAAATTTTCACGGTGATAGCTTTAGCTAGATACCTTTCCGACCACACATTGAAAATGAAACGATTTTCGTCCATAATTGTCCCGTTTATTTTGGTGTTAGTACCATCAGTTATAGTATTGAATCAACCGGACCTGGGAACTGCAATCATTATGTTAACACCGATTTTACCGATGCTTTATTGGTCCGGTTCCAGGCCATTTTATCTTTTCATGATTTTGGCACCAATTTTATCCATTTTGACAGCTTTCGATACTACGTTATTCGCAATATGGGCAATAGTGATGGGCAGTTTGATTTTCATTGCTCAGCCTAAAATGTCAATAGGGATGAGCCTCTTTTTTGGGAACATTTTTCTCGGTTTATTATCACGACCGTTATGGGAAATGCTTAAACCCTATCAGCAAAATCGTCTAATAACCATGCTTTATCCCGAAAAGGACCCATTAGGCGCTGCTTATCAGATTATCCAAAGTAAAACCGCCATTGGTTCCGGTGGATTGTTAGGAAAAGGTTGGGGTGCCGGTACACAGACACACTTAAAATTTCTACCCGTCCAAGAATCTGACTTTATTTTATCTGTTATCGGTGAAGAATTGGGTTTTGTAACGATAGCGTTTATTTTGATACTGTTCGGTTATCTAATCAACCAGATATTAAAATATTCATTTCTATCCAGAGACCGGTTTTCAAGTTTAGTATTGATTGGAATTGCCACCATTTTGATGTCGCACGTGTTTGTAAATACCGCAATGACGGTTGGACTTATACCCGTAAAAGGCTTACCCTTTCCCTTCATATCTGCAGGAGGATCTTTCCTAATGACGAGCTACATTATGACAGGATTAGTTATGAGACTCAGCATTCATTATTCAGACTGATTTATAAGATATTGTCGTTAAGAACATAATCCGGTAAATTTGAGTATTATTCGCCTAACTAACTTGGGTAATTTATGAGGAAACGCGCCACATACCTGCTCTTCTACCTAATAACCATAATCATATTGACCCCTTCATTAATTGTTGGGCAAGGTCAGAAAAATTATGATAAAGAGCTCCGCCGGCTCAATGCAAAGATTGATCGTGTTCGAGTTCTAGTAGATTCCCTGGAATTTAACGATCAACTTTTATTACCTGAATTAATGGCTGCATTTAAACAAGCAGTCAAGAGTAAAACGCAGCAGGATTCGATTACCATAGTCATTATGAAGCGTATCAATACGCTTAGTAATAAAATTGCCATGCTTGAAAACCAATCAAGGTTTATGGATAGTACTGCTCTAGAGATCTATAATAAATTAGTTATGGTAGAAAATAAGATTGTGACTCTCACCAATAGTTACAATGAAATGTCTAAACTAAAATCCGGTAAACCAATTTCATCAGAACCCAAATTTAATGCTGCGAAATACAGGCAAACTTATATGGAAAGTCTTGGGTATTTTCAAAACCAGGAATATGATGATGCAATTACTGGATTTTCTGAGCTGGTTTCATCTGATGCCACAAATGATTTAGCAGATAATTCTCAATATTGGTTAGCAGAATGTTATTATTCACAGAAAAATTTCAAGCAAGCCATCGGGGAATTTGAAAAGGTATTTAATTTTGCCGGTACTGACAAAGATGACGATGCACAGCTAAAACTTGGCTTAGCATATCAAAGTATGGGCAACATTGATAAAGCCCGTGATGAATTCCAGCGAATTATAGATTATTTCCCAGGGAGTGAATATTATCCCAAAGCCAAAGAAGCGCTCAAAAAGTTATCTATTTATTAGATAATCTTTAATCAACAATGTCTCAAAAGATTTACTACCTTACTACGGAAATAATTCCGTTCGCGCAAGTTTCACCACTAGCCGATTTCTCTACAAATATCCCTTTAAAGCTTCAGGAAAAGGGCCATGATATCAGGACCATTATTCCAAAATATGGTTTCATCAGTGAACGGAAATATATTCTTCGAGAAGTAATCAGACTTCGGGAAATACCTTTTGAATTTGGTGGAGAAGACAAAATTGCCAGTGTCAAGAGTGCTTTTATACCCAAGACTCGCGTACAAATTTATTTCCTTGAAGATGATCACTGGTTTCAACCATTAACAAATCTGCTTTATAAAGCGAAAAATGGTCGCGTATTAGCTGATAATGGTGAACGTTATGGGTATTTTTCGAAAGCTGTATTAAGTACGCTCCCACACTTGTTTTGGTCTCCAGATATACTTTTTTGTAATGGTTGGCAATCCGCTTTCGTGCCGGGTATGTTTAAAGCACAGTTCGAAGGGCGCAATGAATTTTATGAAAATATCAAAACAGTGATGGTTATCCATGAATTAAATGAATATTCCAAAGTGGAAAGATCCGAATTTGTCAGGGCTGGTGTACCCATTCATTCTAGTTTAAAAGGGAAAATATTAAATTCCTATGATGTTGCTGCTTTTGAAGCCGATGCAATCATAATTATGGATAAACCATCAAAGAAAATCTCTGGCAACCTTTTAAAGAAATCAGCATTTAAGGCAAATAAAAAGAAAGTCACTATTATTACATATGATGATGATGAGTCACCTGATTACAATGCGGTTACTGATAAATTAGATAAGGTGCTAGTGAAACTTTCCGCCTGATTTCCAGTATAACGTCTGATTAATGTATTCTGTTCGATTCCCACTAATTTTGACTGGGATCATTATTCTTGCGGTCATGAACTGGCGCTGTGCAGAGGATCCTATTGATGTAGATCTTTCTCATTTATCACAGACCCCGGATACCTTAACACTGAAAGATATTACCGGGTTTACTTATCAGGTGCCGCCAGAAATTGGTTCAATCAAAAGATTATACACTGGTGTAAAAGATGACCTTTTCTTCCCCTTTACATTCATAAAAATCCATTCCCTAGATGGGTCCAGTTCCATTGCATGGGAATCATTATTAGATACAGCAATAACTGTCGATAGTGTAATATTCAGATTATACTCCAATGACAGCCTGATCAGCCATGATATCGACATACATTTATATTTTTCCACAGATTCAATTTTTAGTGAAGGACAGAGCAATTATCTTGATTATCAGAGTTTTTCCTTTGCCGATTGGATTGATCTAGACAGACCTGATATATCACAGGTGACAGATACTACAGACTCATCCGAGTTTTTTAAGGAAACGGTATTGTCATGGGAAATATCAACGCTAATGCCAACATTAGCGGATACAACAGACAGTAATTTAGTGCGTACTTTTGGAATAGGATTTCCGGAAGGGGGTCCCTGGCCTGAATATTCGGATAGCTCATTTTTAAATATTTTTAGTCGGGAATACAGTCCTGGGGAACAGGATCCGAAGATTGAAGTTTATTACCGGCAAGAGATGTATGTAGCAACAGAATCCTCACCAGTTGATACACTGATGAAAACTTTCTATGCAGTCGGAGATGTATCAATTGTTTTTCAAGATAATATTTATGACACTTTGCCTGGTGAGATTGTCATTAGTAGAGGCAAAGGATTAAGGGCAATTTTGGATGTTCCATTTGATTCCTTATCTTTACCGGAATTATCTGTGATACGTTCAGCAAAGCTTATTTTGCATCAGGAAGCTGATACAACAAATTCATTTGGGATTGCAATGGATCCACTAAACGAAATAATAGACACATCTGAAACGGTATTTGATAATGATCCTTTTTCAGAACTGGGCGTGTATAGTACCAGTTCATCCATAGTTGATGGAAAATTCGAGATATCCCTGAAATCTTTTTTACAATCGATACTCATGGTTGATACACTTAGAAATGTTGGTATGAAACTGTCTTCGGGTTTAAGCAGTGATTTATTTGAAACTGCTAGATTTGATTTACTATCTGAAACGAACTCAGCAAGGGTTGAAATATTATATGTTGCCCCGTAACCTGTATATTTTATTGCTTGCACCTTTGCTGTTATTTGGACAGGGACCCATGAATGGTTATGGTCTCGGGAATATCCAAACTTGGCGTTTTCCATCTCAGGGTGGGATGACAT
>DTUG01000007.1 GCA_012964275.1 Fidelibacterota bacterium
TAGATTCCTGGACCACACCACTTACATTGTATGTTGCCAAAGCACCAGACTGTACCTGCAGATCTTCTATAACGTCACCGGCAGCTGTCATGGCGTAAGACCCGCGTCCGGGAGCGCCGAGAAATGAAGCCAGGATCCCAAAGTCACCGGTCAAGCTCGGATCTCCGGCTACAACATCAAAAATGGTCCCCCATTCTGCACCCAGAGAGACCCAGTTGCGGTCATAATATTCCGGTGATTGGGGTTCTATATCATTGGCGATGCCCAAAAATCCTGAATTGGCTTCATTGATCACGATATAGATATCACCGCTGCCGACTTCCAGGTTAGCGCCAGATACATCAAAAGCGTATTGAACCAATTCGGCACCGGGCGCAGACAGGTCTGCCACCGGAACCAGGTTAATGGGATCACCCACGGGTCCGGCTACATCACCATTTGGATCCAGGTAAGCATCTACTGACCCGGCCACCGCAGCGGCATCCCCCTGAAAACTCAATACCAGCCCCTGCAGATAAGCGGGATAATTAGGCGGTGTAAACCGCACAGCAAACTGGCATCCTCCGCCACAGCCGATCTGCGCTTCAAACACATCATCATAATAGGCCATATCATAATAGGCTACCCCGCCCGGTTCACGCCAAAGCAGGTGGACTTCTTCATCGCCGGGGGTGGCAGTCAAGGCTACCGGGTTGGGCATATCCGGAGAAAGAACAAAATCCTGGACAGATGGCTCGGCCTGGGCAGCAACATCCACATCAGCATAAGCGGTATAAAAACCCGGCCGGCGGGCCTGTACCGTGTGAACTCCAACAGACAGATTCCAGAGTGTGTAGGTCCCATCGGTACCGGTCGTATCTGTAACGCCTTCAGAGCTAAGGGCCACACTGTCTATAGGATCCCCGTTCGGGTCCACAATAGTGCCCGTAATATCCCCAAACAGATATACAGGTGAATCTGTTACTGTGATCATTTCGCTCTCGTAGTTCGGGTCACCTTCATACACAGCAACCACACCAAAGGTATAGGTTTCTTCATTGGAAAGCCCCGTCACCGTGTAAGTGGAATATTCAACAATATCAGAATTCACTACCGCATCACCCACATAAATATTATAGCCGAGAAAATCATACTCGGTCCGGGAATCCGAGTCCCCTTCATCAGGGTCTTTTTCCGTGGTATCATAATTGTAGGAGCGGTTCCCGGAAAAATCGATGAGCAACTGGTACTCTCCGTTGTTGCCGCCATAGCCATCCACTATCACATAGTAAAGTCCTGGATCAAGCGTGACATTCTCCAATAGAGAGCGGTAGGGATCACCAGCGGAATTATTGCAGGCATCATCATTGCAGGCTATGTTGACCTGGTTGATATCATAAATATAAATTTTTGTATCATAACCCGACTCACACAGGCTGAAATCATAGGTCCCACCGGATGTGGCGAACATATAGACCACGTCATTGGATGTGGATCCAGTATAAGGGCAAACCTCGTCATAATCATCATTGAACCCTTCAGTTGTGCCTGTGGCTTCAAAAGGGATCCCGGTAACCACAAAAGGATTATCAATCACATCGCCCTGGGTGCCGCCGCCGCCGCCGCCAGGAGCCTGCCAGACCAGCACCATCTCTTCATCACCCGGAAAGGACATCAGGTTTGAAGGCGCTTCGGCAACCCAGTCAGCGGGTGTCCCGCAGACTTGTTCGGTGGGATCGGACGTTCCTTCTTCATAGACCACGGTCACATAGTAGCAGTACTCGGTTCCATTGGTCAGGCCTTCGTGGGTGTATTCTACTTCTGTGGTGGTACCAAGCTCGGTGCCGTCACCGCTGTAGACAGCATAATGTGTAAATGTCCCGCACTCTTCGGGCACATCCCGGGACACATTGAAGGATCCGGATTCAAGCAGGATCGGGCCCGTTAGTGCCATGCCTGCCTGCCATTCCAGGTCATAAACGAAAGTCTTATCAATGGGGATCGGATCAACAAATGAATTAATGGTAGCCATGAAACGGCCTTCCGTGGTATTGAACTCGATTGTCAACTCGGTACCGGTCCAGCCATCTCCTATATTGGAAAATATGGTTTCGCCATCCAGAGAAAGGGCGAATCCGCCCGGAGCATAGATCCCGTCTCCAAATGAATCGTAGATGGTAAAACTGTAGTTCCCATGCGGTATATCAAAATCCCATGTATACGATGTGTTTGCTTCGGTCAGGTCACCCTCCGCAATGGAAGCCACCAGCTCACCCGTATCCATATTTACCAAGTCCCAGGAAGTTTCACCCTGCCAAACATCTGTAACAACTTCTATGGTTAGCAGGATCGTGAAAGGATTCAGCGGCTCATCCCACATGACGATATTCTGGCCATCTCCCCCCAGCACAGCGATATTTTCTGCGGGACAAATTTCCTGCGCTGTTATTCCGGCATTTAAAAAGAATAGGAATGATATAAGTGTAAGCGTTCGTTTCACGATTATGTTCCTCCTGGAATTTCCATTAAATATTTTGCCAGTTACGCCAACGGAGCCTTGGTCTTTAACCCTTTAAATTTAGTTACATCACCAAGTTTTTCAATTCTTTTTTCTGGTGAGTATAGGATACAATTACTATCTAGCAAAAGAAAGCACACCCCAGAACTTTTATAAGCCCTGCTGAAAACTGATCAGCCAACTCTGATACGTAATTTGCTCATTATCTTTCACTAGAATAAAAGGAAAATCCACGCGTAAAAAGAGATCTTTTTCAAACAACCTTCCCTTTAAGCGCAATCCCAACCCTGCA
The DNA here is from genome assembly GCA_012964275.1 of Fidelibacterota bacterium. Lineage (GTDB taxonomy): Bacteria > Fidelibacterota > Marinisomatia > Marinisomatales > UBA1611 > UBA1611. The sequence continues at coordinate 2,790 of DTUG01000007.1, forward strand.
TCAGCTATTTTTCGCGAAGTCTGACCATTCCAGAATATTCCTGCATCACTGAACAGGGTGATTTCCAGGGTTACCGGCCGGTCTTCAAAATATCCTTTTTCAAAGGCTGGGGGCCGCAAAAATACTTCTGTTGAAAAAGCGGTTAAAGCGTCTGATCCAGGTTCTCCTTGTCCAACAAAACTGCGAATATTGCCTTCACCAGGCAAATGATAATGTTGATTGAATTCTGTCAATCCAAAAAAGCTGCTTTCATCACGAAGATAAGACTTCCTGAACATATCACCGGAACTATTGCCTTCAATATTGTAACCTTCCTGGTTAGGTAGAATAATCGAGTCTGACCAGATCTTGCCAAATATGAACCGGCTTCTTACTCCTACCATGGTAAACTTGAGCATATCATCCCAAAATTTGCTGGCGCGCAAAGACTTTGAGAATTCAAATGAGACCGTTTCAGTAAAACGATGAAAATTCCAACTGGAATATGATCCAATAGATGATGACATTTCTGTCTCAAGATCAAAACGCCCTAAACCAATGGAATGCTTCAAATAAACCAACGCTAATTTCCCAGGATCATAAACATTTGTTCGTGCTGTATCTATTTTGGGCTGCAAATAAAATCCTATCCTGCTCGAATGGTAGGGTGGCTTACCGTACACACGCGACCAGGATTTTTCAACTTCACCGCCAAATTCCTGCAGCCCAGGCTGATTAAACATCCAGTAATGAAACTTTGTCCGGGGAAAAATATGAGCGGACTGGCGCCATCCGCCTATGGACCAGTAAATATGATTTTTATCGGATTCTGGATCAGGTTCAGTAGCATAGTTCAGCCTTAATCGCAGCCACTCCCAAGGGCCATAGCTTCTTTCCATGCGCAAACCCGGTGTCAACCCATCCAGCTCATGGTAATAAAGTGTGGGCATCCAGCGATATACAAATTCATTCCTGGGGTTATACTTCAAACCCGGCCAGTCAAACACAAAACTGCTTTTCATTTTGGTGGTATTATTGCGATAGTCTACATCCACGGTCTGGACATCAGGATCCAATGTTACCCTCACGGGGTTGCTATGCACATTGTAACGCAGCGTATCCTGGAACCGCCAAAGATGATTTCGCCACCAGTTACGATGGACACTTCCATCTTCCATTTCAGTTTCGATGAGTAGAGGCATATACCGACTGCCATAATTACGCAGATCCAGTTCGACAGACCAGGAATCAGCGTCATTTTTTTCTTTTTTCCAGGATTTTATACCATAATCCATGACCCTGGTATCGTGGAGCCAGGGATCAAAGAACCACATCAGATCCTGTTTAGTTGTGTTTTCTACGGATGAAAGGAACCGCTCTTTGTTCGGATGCTTTAGTTTCCACTCAGTATAATATGCCTGCATGGCAGCATAATAAAGAGAATCACCCAAAATATATCTAAGTTCATTCAGCATCAGGGAAGGTTTGGTGTAAGCATTCTGCCGGTAGGATGATCCATTTTTGAACAGGTAAGATGGCCTGCCAATTGGTTCATCATTTCCACTGGTAATGTATCGAATGGTACTCCATTGTGCACCGTGAAGGCTACTGGTAAACTGCCAATATCTCCGTTGATAAGGTTCTACCCAGTCATCATTGTTAAGGTCAAACCCATGGGGACCATATCGATTCATCATGTAATCACGGGTCTGGACAGTTGTAAAGCCTTCATCGAGCCAGGCTTCATCAACTTCATTATTTGCAAGTATGCCATAAAACCAGATATGTCCGATCTCGTGGACAATAAGACTTTCGCGGTCACTGCCATCCATTATCAGCATGGGGTACTCCATCCCGCCTCCCCGCAATCGATCCGTATTGGTTACCTGGGGATAGGGATATTCACCAAACTTTTCGGTGAGCCATTGCAGTGCCCGGATAGATCTCTTGGTTACTTCCCGGGTCCAGTCTTCACCATTTTTTCGATTATATAGTACGTGAACATCAATACCATTCCAGTTGCCATGCTCATAGAGAAAATTAGATGATGCGATCCAGGCAAAATCATGAACATTCTCCGCTTGAAAACGCACCTTGCGCCAGCTGGCAGAATCCGGCTCAACATAGGTTTCTTCGAAATTCTTCAACCAGTCATTAAAATCAATTGTAGTATCCACCGCCACAGAAGACCATCCCGGATCACCGCTGATAACCACTCCTGTTGCACCAACAAT
>DTUG01000008.1 GCA_012964275.1 Fidelibacterota bacterium
CGACTGCATTTATACGCTCCGTGTTTGATTTGGATGGTGATGGTGTAAATGAGATCATTGGCGGGCATGATTCTCTATGGATAGCTCAATCTAACAATTTAACAGATCGACTATATTTCCATGAATTAGAAACCAATAATGCATTGATCGGATACGTTAGGCGAGATGATTATACATTGGTTGAAATTTCTGAATATGGAAGCGATTTTACCAAAAGGTGGAGTTATGAATATTATTTTGAATCTGAAACCATTAGTCTGTCTTCATATCAAATTTTGGATTCCCTGAATTATACTGTTCATTTTGAATCAACTGAGAATCCAAATGTTTTATCCCATAATGAATGGACTAACCATACAAAGAAGGTTTTGGGTACGTATTTCAATTATGAGATTGAAACAAACAAAAATGGGATTTCAGCGACCGATTTTGAAATAACCACTATAAAATGGGCAAACATTGAATTTGACTATATAGCCGGTATTGATCTTGATCTTGATGCTTATTTAGATGTGTTAGCATTGGATTCTGAAGGATTTCTCTACGGCTTTAATTCTGATTTAGCTCTAATGGCGGGTTTTCCATTAGATATTCAACTACAAAACCCTGTTTTGTCACGGAACCTGGTTAGTGATGCCTACCCAGAGATTATAGCCAAATCAGCCGATTCAACTTCACTTTATATTTTTGATCACCAGGGAAGGGTACAATTTCAAATCGCAACTTTTAAAGATGATGATTTAGTGGCTGTTAAAATTTTAAACGGGAAGAAATCTATCCTTACGAGATCAACCATTTATCAATTTGGGACTGTGACAGAGACCGACATTCCACCTTTAGCTGGTTCATCCGGGAATGTTTGGGCGTTTGAGCATGGCGACTGGGGAAGGAGCAGAACAGTTTCTCTAGATTACACAGTGGATTTTTCTGATGATGAGTTAATAACCAGAGCTTATTGTTATCCAAATCCGGTCAAGAATGAGATAGGAACACTGCGTATTGAGACGGTTAATGCAGAAAATATTGATGTCCAGTTATATGACTTGGCAGGATTTTATATTGATTCATTTAATCGAGATATTGAGCATAATCCAGGCAACCAAATCAGCGAATGGACATGGGAGGTAGCAGATATAGAAACCGGTGTTTATTTTGCACATGTGATGGTCACTAAAGGAAGTCTTGCAGCCACTGATATCATTAAAATAGCGGTTATTCATTAATGTCTCGAAAAGTTGTTTTTACTGTTTTTATTCTTTCACGCATTTTCGGTCAAGTACAATATAACCATCCGGAGTTGAACTGGCATACGTTTGAGACAGATCATTTTAAGGTTCATTTTCATGATGAGACAGAAATGACTGCCCGAGAGGCGGCAACTGCAGCAGAAATCATTTATCCAAAGGTAACCGCATTATATGAGTACCAACCTCCCCAAAAGACACACTTGGTATTGATTGATACTGATGATATCTCCAATGGTGCCGCGTATTACTATGATAATAAGATTGTGATTTGGGCTTCGCCATTGGATTTTGAATTACGGGGAAGTCATCGTTGGCTTCAAAATGTTATTACCCATGAGTTTGTCCATATTGTTTCTCTTCATAAAGCTATGAAAGCTGGAATGCGGTATCCTGCTGCTTATTTCCAAATCATGGGTTACGAAGAAGAAAAGCGTAAGGATGTTCTCTATGGTTACCCAAATACTCTTATCAGTTATCCCTTTCCAGGAACTTCAGTTCCACCATGGCTGGCCGAAGGAACAGCACAATTTATGTATGATGGAGCCGATTGGGATCATTGGGATACGCACCGTGATATGATCCTGAGAGACAGAGCCATCCATGATAATCTTTTATCGTTGACAGAGATGAACACGTTTGGTAAAAAAGGAATTGGAAATGAGTCCACATATAATGCTGGCTTTGCTTTGAGCCGGTATATTGCGTATAAGTATGGATCAAATTCACTGAAGAAGCTAATGATAGAGTTATCCCACCCGTTTCAGTATTCCATTGATAAGACTATCATGAACGTGCTTGGAATCAGCGGCGACGAATTGTTTAATGAGTTTGAATCAACCTTGAAAACCAGATATAAAACATTGATGAAACCAATTGAAGTAAACCTTTTAAATGGCAAAATATTAATAGATGAAGGAACCACAAATGTATATCCGAAATGGAAGCCTAATGGAGACTCATTTGCTTATTTAAGTAATAAGGAGAACGATTATTTTAGCCAGACTGATCTTTTTGTGTATGATATCGATGAAAAAAACGAAAAGAAGATCGCAGATATAGTTCACTCATCACCGACATGGCATCCGGAAGGCGGAATAATCTATTACAGTAAAAAGCCAAAATTTCCAAACCGTAATGGATCAAAATATTATGATCTCTATGAATATGACCTTGATAATGAAAAAGAACAAAGGATGACGCAAGATGCCCGAGCATTCTCGCCTGTGTACATAGAAAAGGATAGTTCCATTGCCTATTTAGCTACTACTGATGGGAGCCAAGATGTTTATATATTGAATCTTAAGTCAAATCAGGCTACACGTTTAACGAAGTTTAACGAAAGACCTATGCTAAGCGGACTGAATTATGATGTATCGGAACATCGTTTGATCTTTGATATGACCACACACCATTATCGAAATATCGGTTCTTTATCTTTAAGTGATACTTCATTCACTATGATGATGAATAACCCCTTGTGGGATGAACGCAATATGAGCATAACTCATAACGGAACATTAATCTATGCTGATGATAGAAGTGGCATCTATAATTTATACATTATTAATCCAAAAGATACCTTGCAAGGATATGCAACCAATGTTACTGGTGGGGCATTTATGCCTGATTTGGCGCCAGATGGACGAATTTTATTTTCTCTTTATCATAAAGGGAGATACACTATCGCTCTCTTGGATTCAATTGAATATATCAATCAATCAGTGGTGGGCTATTCACCAACCTTTTTTTTGAAGAATGAACAGCATGCTCCAGCAATTGTTGATCTCGATCAGACTCAATCTGATAAATACGTAGATCAGTTCCCAAACATGTTTGTGCTGCCAAAGATAATGCTGGATTATGGCACCGTTAAACCTGGATTTTATTTTTATTCCAGCGAAATATTAAATCGCCTTTCCCTATTTGGCGGGGCATCAGCAAACAACTTGTATGACGCAGATTTTTTCTTTCTTTTTGAATTCAAACGCTTCTTTCCAACACTATTTTTTGAAACATTTTACCAAACCAGAAATACCACTGATAAGTCAAAATATCAGGATATTTATGATATAACGGATGACATAAAATTCAGGTTAATTATGTTCCGATCAGGCTTTCGATTACCGATTTTCGGCAGTGCATTGGAGGTATTCGGTACCTGGCAACGTTACCGTGCATTTATTAATGAATCCATACCAACGGAAGGGATAGAGGCTGGTGCGGCCTATGATTATTTCCAAGGTACTTCCATGAGTGCCAACTGGAAACTGAATTTGATGAAAAAAAGGTTGGATGGTGGAATAAATCCTTCCAATGGATTTAAAATTTGGATTAAAACAGATCTAGAAAAAAACAAATTTATTGAAGGGTTGGATTTTTCAGATGCAGGCACATTAGTCGAAACATTTGACGGCAATAATTTGTTAAGGCTTCAGGGAGGTGCCGAGTACCACTATGAATTGCCTTGGATGGATCGTTGGACATTATCATTCAAAGGTAATGCAGGATGGATATCCAACGCTAACGTGGACTCGTTCTTTCATTTTTTCAATGGTGGTTTACCCGGGCTGAAAGGGTATCCCTTCTACAGCATCGAAGGAACCAGAAGTACACTGGGTGAAGTATCCTTTCGGATTCCAATTGTGAGGGAAAACCACACTAAGATCGGGTGGTTTATTTTTCAAAACAGTGTGATTGGCGGTGTTGTGCAATTTGGCGATGCCTGGACAGATGGGTCCAGTCCTCGTTGGAAAAAATCAGCTGGAATTCAATGGCGGTTAAATGGGTTTTCTTTTTATAACTTTCCCACTGCTATCGAGTTTGAAATTCATCAAGGCCTTAGCCCGTTCACGCGAAACATTAAAGGAAAGATATTTAATTATGGTGAAAAACCAAGGAAGTATATCCGGATTCTATTCGATTTTTAACCTGACTTTGCTCCTGGCTATTATTACCCCACTGCAAGGGCAGGATACGACATCCGTTATGATTGAAAAGGATACGAAACTTATTGAGATTGAAAATGATACGGCATTTGTTGTTATTGAAAAGGATACGAGATCTGGTGTGATTGAAAGGGATACAACAATAGTTTATCCAGGTAAACCTCTGATTATGTCTCTTATTTTGCCTGGTCTTGGTCAACTTCACAATAAAGAACCTTTATGGAAACCCGGATTATTTGCCAGTATAGAAGTAGGAAGTATGTTCAGCATTTTTTATGCAAATAAAAAAGCTGATGAACTCAGGAGAGAATACCAGGAATTTGCTGATGACAATTGGAATTTATTTAACTGGTGGTCATTTACCAAGAATGGGCCGACTTCAGATGCTCAATGGGTCAATGGCAGGCACTATGCTGAAGAAGGCTTTAAAGCGATGCGAAATTTTTCCGGTACTCATCACCTCACCCTCTATCTTACCGGTGAATTAGTCAATATTTTTAATACTGAACTTATTTCCTCAGATAGCCTGGATATGCTGTCCAATTATTTAGAATCAGGAGATATTTCATTAGTCAAGGATCGCCATTTTTATGAAAATATCGGTAAATATGATCAGTTTGTAGGGGGCTGGTCTGATGCAGCTACAGACTGGTACTGGGAAGAAAAGGACGTGGGAGACAGCATAGAAATTGTGATAAAAACACCTAATAAAAAGGATTATCTTGATCAAAGATATGAAACCAATCAATTACTGTCTTTCGCTAAATACAGTGTCAGTGCATTGATGTTTAACCATGTGATCAGTGG
>DTUG01000009.1 GCA_012964275.1 Fidelibacterota bacterium
CAGATTTCAACCAAGTTACACAATCCTTTCAAAAACTACAATGATAGGAGTTTATCTTCAAGCTCGAAGCACTTTCCACCAAAACCATCATTTAATGCAGATAGGTTATAAATGATTTTGACGTGCGGTATTTATGCCACGATGGTCCTAATTTAATATATGGATTGGTTGAGCCTCAGGCGACCCGATTTTGATTTTTGGACTGGTATGACCACCCGTTGGAGAGACATGGATTCCCTTGGCCATATCAACCATGCTGCATATCTCACTTACATGGAATCAGCTCGGGTGGATGTATATCGCAAATTGGGCTACAGTGGTATCAGAAAAGAACAGGAAGAAAGCACAATTCTAGGTTCCATGGAAGTAAATTATTATTTTCAGGTTAAACATCCTGTAGAATTGGAAATTGGTCACCGTATATGCAGGGCTGGAAGCAAGAGTTTTGATATGTTGGCGGCTGTGTTTATCAAAGATAAAACGGAACCGGTCTGTACGACTCTATTTAAAATGGTTGCTTATAGTTATATCAAGGGGAAAACGATTCCGTTGCCTGACCCTATCCGCAATAACTGCCGTCCGATTTAAATGATTGACCTTTCTGAATTCTTACCCCGGGAACGCATTGCGGATCGGTGGATAGACCGACTGGCTTACAGTCGCGATGCAAGCGTTTATCGGTTAATTCCCAAAGCTGTTATCCGTCCGCAGAATGAGATGGAAGTACGAAAACTTTTGGAGTATAGCCGCCGATCGAAAGTATCCGTTACTTTCCGTACTGCTGGAACTTCACTGTCCGGACAATCAGTCACGGATGGACTAATAGCTGAAGTTGTTCATGATTGGCAGCGTTTCAAGATTCTTGATAATGGTCATGCCATTAAACTCCAACCAGGCGTTAATGGCAGTGTAGCAAACAGAGTATTGCAGCCATATTCAAGAAAAATTGGTCCAGATCCAGCCTCAATTAATGCGGCGCGGATTGGTGGCATTGTTTCTAATAATTCTTCTGGGATGATCTGCGGAACGCAATTCAACTCTTACCATACGTTGCGGAATATTCGTTTTATATTGGTCAATGGTGAACAATATGATACATCAATTGATAAAGAGTATGATCGATTCCGTTTCGGTGAACCAGATTTATCAAAAGGACTGCTCAATATAAAAGATCACATCTTAAATAATAATATCCTTTCCAGTCGAATCCGGGAAAAATATCGGATTAAAAATACCATGGGTTATTCCATGAATTCATTTCTTGATTTTGAAGAACCATTGGATATTTTTTCGCACTTGCTGGTCGGGGCTGAAGGAACCCTGGCATTTATATCATCTGTTGTTTTAGAGACAATTCCTGACCCGCAGGAAAAAGCTACAGGCCTGATCCAGTTTGATTCACCAGAAATCGCATGTGAATTTGTGCCGTTTCTGAATGATCAAGGTGCAGCTGCTGTGGAATTGATGGATGACCAATCCCTAAGGACGGCGGTTCACATTGACAATCCACCTTATGATCCGCAGAAAATTCCAAATGACCGGACCGGTCTCCTGGTAGAATATCAGGAAGAGGCAGAAGCAGAATTAGAGTTAAAGATCGAAAAGCTTAATAAATCGATCAAAGGTTATGGCGCGATTGAGAGACCCCAGTTTGTCCGTGATAGTGTTCAGATGGATTTACTTTGGAAACTCCGTAAAGGGCTCTATCCTACAGTGGGTGCCCTGAGACAGTCTGGTACAACAGTTATTACTGAGGATATCGCAGTTGACGTTGAAAATTTTGCTGAAACAGTACGGGATCTACGAAAAATGTTCAAACGCTGGCGATTTGATGATGCAGTGATTTTTGGTCATGCGAAAGATGGGAATTTGCATTTTGTTGCATCTGTTGACTTGGACAGCAAGGAAGGAGTAAAACATTTTGACGGTATGATGCAGCAAATGGCTGATATGACTGTAGGGAAATACAATGGTTCATTGAAAGCAGAACATGGTACTGGTCGGAATATGGCACCCTTTGTGGAGAAAGAATGGGGTGGGGAGATGTTTGAATTGATGTGGCAAATAAAAAAGCTGGCTGACCCCCAAAACCTTTTAAATCCAGGAGTTTTACTAACACGGGATGAAAAACTGCATATTAAATCATTAAAACCTCTGCCTAAAGTTCACTCTGCAGTCGATTTATGTGTGGAGTGCGGGTTTTGTGAACGAATTTGCCCCAGTACCGGACATACACTAACACCTCGACAGCGTATTATCATTATGCGTGAATTAGACTCCGCGAGTATTGATGTAAAGAATCTGGTTTATAAAGATTTAGATTATTTTATTGATAAAACCTGTGCTACAGATGGATTGTGTGCCGTGGACTGCCCGGTCAATATCAATACCGGGGAAATGGTACGGGATTTGAGACTGCGTAGAGAAAATGGAATTGAGATAAAGTGGGTCAGGAACCATTTTAAGTCTGTCGTTAGTTTGATGCGGATATTTTTCAAACTTGGCGGGTTCACTGGAAAGTTATTAGGGCATGATCATCTGCACAGCATGACTGGTAAGTTAAATGATTGGTCTGATGGTGTGATCCCTGTGTGGCCGCGGACGGGTATCAGATTAGCAACGGATCATATCCAGAATTATTCAGACTCAGAGAAAGTGGATTTCTTGCTATTCCCCAGCTGTGTTGGCCGTGTTTTAGCGGGAGATAAATCAGGAATTTCCAATGGACGCTTTATTAGGGAAATTGCCCGCGCTGCCAACAAGGAAGTTGGAGTATTGACTGACTATGAGAGTCACTGTTGTGGGATGGCCTTTGATTCCCACGGCTATCGTGAAACCGGGGGCCACTTTGCCTCAAAACTGATCAAGGGTTTGGAACGGCAATCCAATGGTGGAGGAACACCGATTATTGTCGATAATTCCCCCTGCAGTTTTCATCTAAAAAATTATCTCAAAGATGCAAATGCTTCAGTTCAGGTCCATGATACTGTTGAATTTTTAGTCGAATTGATAAAGGATATTAAATTAGAGCCAATGGATGAGACTGTCTATGCACATCCGGTCTGTTCTGTTGAAAAAATGGGAATAACAGACCAATTCTATGAGGTAGTTCGGCATTGCTCAAAGAATGTTGTAACACCGGCGAAGCCTACCTGCTGCGGCACTGCCGGAGACAAGGGTTTTAGATATAGTCAATTCAGTCAATTCGCTGCTCAAAAAGCGATACAATTTTCCGATAAGAAATTCCCCAATGTAGGGGTGTCATCCAGCCTAACCTGCGAACTAGGTCTATCCCAGGCTTCAGAGTTGAAATTCACAAATTTGTTAGCGTTATTCAGCCGAGCAGCCAGTTTGACACCTTAGTTGTACATAGACACAAAGAAAGTTAACTTCCGCGCAATCTTGGGTAATCTTCATGCGGAAGAATTTGATACCATACTATTTTATTATCGTTCTGGCCATAGCTAATGGCTCCTATGTGTTTGCGGAGCCTATTGCCCATATTGTAAAAGCAGAAGGAATAGTTTATTTAAAGCGGTTGGGCATGGCCACGTTCTCAGAAAAGGCTGAAGTGGGCGGCGGTATCAATAACGGTGATGCCATTAAAGTAGGTGAATATGGATATGCTGCAGTAATCTTTATAGACGATCGTTCGGTGATTAAGATCAAGCGTGATTCCCAGTTCCAGTTCATGGATACAAAAAATACAAGGTCAATTAATATTGAGTTTGGTACAATTTTAAACAAAATAGAATCCGAAAACCGTTCCAGGTCTTTTAGAATACAAACCCCTGTAAGTGTAGCCAGTGTAAAAGGAACTGAATTTGCTGCGATGATTGATCCGGCGGGAGTCGATCAGTTCATAGGTAAAGAAGGACAGTTCGAAGTGATGAATACGATTAGCGGCGAGACGGTCAATGTTGGACCGGGGCAGAAGGCAGTAAGCAATACTACCGGGAACCTAATGCGGGCGCCTGCCGCCCCTAATGAGTATCCTAAGGATCCGGAAACAGAACCACTCCGTGAGCAGCAACCACCCTCAGAACGGGGAACTCCTAAATCATCAAGTGAACCGCCGGGTTCGCAGCAAGGGACATCTTCCCAGCCAGGGCAAACAGGCCAGCAGCCTGGATCACCATCGGCATCTTTGGAAACAGGTGCACAGCTATCCGAAGGACCTTCATCCCAAACTTCAGGCAAGCCCGGTTCTGGGCCCAGTGTTCCGAAAAAACCCTTCAGCATGGGGCTGGGGATTGGCTCAGCTACTCTGGATGGAGTGCTATATAATCAGTTGGCTTTGCGTCCTGAACTGAATTTATGGAAGATTGGGATCGGTCTGGATCTGGTCGTGTATATGGATAACGAGGGCAATATCCGGACTGAAGAATGGGACATTGAAAATGATCCGTCCCTGCTTTTAGATAAGATCCTATACATCCGCTATGGTGAAAAATCTGACCCGTTTTGGGTAAAATATGGGTCTATTGAAGGAATGACCCTGGGCTATGGTGGTTTAATGCAGGGCTACTCAAATATGATGGAATTCCCAACTGTGCGACGGGTTGGTGTGAACACAGGGTTTAATATTGGGCCTGTTGGTGGAGAAGTGTTTCTTGCCAATATCAAGGATCTTTCCCGGGGCGGTACATTATTAGGGCTCAGGACGGCTTATAGAGTGTCTGATAATTTTCCACTTTCAGTGGGGCTAAATTTTGTTACTGATGCCAATATGTTTTCCGGGCTCAAAGATCGCGATGCAGATTCATATCCTGATTTATTTGATGATTTTCCCGATGACAGCACTTTGTGGAATGATACAGATGGTGATGGGTGGCCTGATCCTGGACATGGGGTTGGAGTGGCCGATTCTCTCATCGATATTGATGCTGATGGCGATAATATACCGGATAATAGTGATGACAGTATTGTCCTAAAGGCCACACCTTTCAGCATTAATGATAATCAAGCCGGTGTATCTGGCTGGTCTATCGATTTAGG
>DTUG01000010.1:0-4538 GCA_012964275.1 Fidelibacterota bacterium
TTTAACATTTCTAGTTTTGTTTAGATAAAGAGGAATATTGATACTCGTATTAAATGGGTTGGGATAACTTGCACCCAGGTGCGTTTCATCTGGAATATAATCATCTTCATGAAATTTTATCGTTATATAAGAATCATTCACATAACCAGGAGTACCATAGCCTGCAGAGTTTGACCAGCTTGCGGCAATACTATTATCTAGGGATGGGTTGATTAATTCCAGCGATGAACCATTCCCATCGGGACCATTAGGCCAGGGTGGATTATCGCTATAACGAACACTATCTATCAGATTCCCCTGACCATTATAAACTCGAACTTCATCACCGCTCCCAGAAAGCCCAAAGCCCATATCCCCAATTAGGTTTTCCGTTTCCGGGTAGATTTGTCTGAACAAGCTGGAGTCCTTGCAAATAATGATGTATTTACCTGCATCAATAACTTCTCCACTGGGGATTTCAAAAAAATGGGACCAGTCTTCATCCCTAATAGTCCAGCTTGAGATATTCACCGTGGAATCAGAAAGATTGAACAGTTCGATCCAGTCTTCGGAATCATGGTCGTCTGCAGAGTTATAGTTTATCTCATTTATTACTAGTGGAGATGCGGGTCCTGCAGTAGAGTCTTCTTGAAAAAATACTTCAAGGGAAAATTCTGCATCCCACATACTGTCAAATCCATCTAGGGGTACTACAAAGGGGTTTTCTTCAATGACTGTGATGCCGTTAATTCTCCAGTTTAAAAATTCGTATCCAGAATGAGGTATGGCAGTTACTGTTATTGAATTGCCCTGAAAATATTTACCAGTCCATGGATAATCAGGTAGATTGATCGAATTGATCTTGATCTCGCCTTGGCTACTGTTCGCATCAAGTGTGATATAAACAAACCCGTCTAGATCAAACTCCCCTAGTATGTGATGCCATCCCTCTTGATTTCTAACTGTTGTGTATTCATAGAGCCTATCTAATTCTTCATACCATTCATCCATGGAATTAATTCCATCTCCAATCCAGTTTGCGGGACAGTACGGACATGTGTTGGCCCATCTGTTAATATGTGCTGGCATTTCTGGCTCGATGACTTCTTTGAGGCTATCCACAATGGAAGAGAAATTGTTTGGCTCAAATAAAGTATTAAACAGGTCTGCAAAGGTATTGATGAATTTTCTCCTGAAATCAGGATTAGTCATCATACTATGATATTCTATAAAACCACCTATCTGGTCAGGTCCTGAACCCGACAAACTTTCATTATCAAAAATGTTCTCATCAGGAGGATTATATTCTTCAGGATACTGGTTGAAACCGGCATCCAGATCATTCAGAATAAATCTCCATTTTCCATCATTATTATACCACCTCTTATAATTTCCACCGATCCAATCATTGTTGGCTGCATATAGTTCTATAACAAGATAGTTGATCCATTCCTGTATATCTACCCAATCTTGCAGAGCTTGATAGTTGCTATCAATAGATAGATCACTCGATGATAGGAAATCGATCAGCTCAAACCAGTTATCTGTAGAACCATAGTTGGCCCATGTCCCATAGGAATTTTCAACTAAGTCCAGGTTATCGAGATCAACATTGTGATGATCTGATATATAGTGTTCATTGATCTTTTCTCGTACATTATGTATACCCCAATACTCTCCATTAATATACACTATTGCTTGTCGGTGCTCCTGGTAATCAAGATCAATTTTCCGGGCCATGACCGCACCTATTCCATCTCTAATCATGGTTGAAGACCAATCATTCCCAGATTGCCTTATTAATATACTTTTGAATTCATTTAAAGGGATATTTGGGAATATTTGATGCTCAATCTTATCCGATCCGTATTGACCACGTGCTATCACTGCCAGGCATTTTTGTGGCAGACCGCGCATCCAGTGACCGTGGATCCTAACACCAGCATCAAGCCCGAATCCGAGTGACCCATTTGGTTCAAAAAACTCTATATGGATCGGTCTTTCCCAGTTATCGCATCCGTAGGCCCGCATATTACTGTGGGGGCAGTCTGACCACCAGTTTGCTCCCCAGAATGGAAACCAGTCGGTCGCTTCATTACCCAATACATATATTCCTGTTTCATCATCGAAAAAATGCTCAGGGTCTGTAACAATAGATATCACAGGAAGTGAGTTTATTGCTGATTCGTCAAAGTAAGTATGAGTTACAGTTTTGCTGGGCAGGTAACCTTCTTTAAATGCTCTAAATCTGGCAGTGGTTGTACCCTGCACTATGAAGCTGTTAAATAATTCATCGCTCTGGGTTGGAATAGTACCATCGATGGTATAGAATATATTGCTATTCTCTGCAGTCCACTCAATTTGGATCTCTGTATCACCAATAAAGAAACCTCCACCAGGAAAAATTACTGGAGTTTCTGTGATACCCAAGAAGGATTCATCCCCATTTGGTTCAAGTGGTGTGGGGATATCAAAATATGCCCATACTTCAATGTCATCTAATGTTCTCCCAAAACTAATATCTGTAGGTATCTCATCAAATTGACGTGAATCTATGCCAATACCATTGGGGTCAGAAAGAATGATCTCTTCTCCATCACCATCAAGTTTAAAGTTCGTATGGTAATGTCCCCATGACTGAGATCCTAATTCGTCCAAGAGGAAAGAACTAATTTCATAGCTGGAGTCAGGTTCATAGTGAGCGATACTTAGAAAAGGCCTTATGGTCATATCAGAACTATTCTCTGTGACATTGTGCACCTGGATAGCGATTATATTATAACCATCGTTAATAATATACTGCCAATCGTCTACCGGAAATTCAGAAGGAAATCCCCCTTGATAGATCTGTGCTTCATGGTTTCCTATTGCAAGTTGGCTAAGGGGCGGGTATTCACAGCAAACATTGTCCCGTGCGATTTCTATACCATTAATGTAAGCGATAAAACCATCGTCGTAATCAACGTGCAGGACCATTGCCGCAATATCTTCCGGTGTTTCAATGTAAAATAACTTACGAATCGCCAATCCGGTTGTGGGATCAATGATTGTTTGATCGTCATCATCACCATAGCCAAATCCGCTGGGCCCTGATGGCCAGTTAAGTGTTGCCGACATTTCTCGCCAGTTTTCAGGTATATCAAGCCCACTATTATTATCTGCGTATTTCCAATTGCTATTTTCATCGATAATGGTTTCCCAAAAAAAACCACGGTCTCGGTAATCTTTTCCTGAGCAGAAAATAACTTCGTACTCCCCGGGGGCTATCTTGAGCTCAGGAATGCTCCACCTCTGGGGCTCACTAAAATCATCCGATAGCCAAAATCCGGTAAGGTCAAATGTATCATTGGATACATTGGTCATTTCTATCCAGTCAGAGTATTCCGCATCGCGATCCATAAATACCGAAAAATTAGACGAGATTAATTCATTAATGATTACTTCTTGGCAAATACAAAGATTACAGATTAAGATTCGAATTAAAATACTGTAATAAGACAGGCGCATCGCGTACTGCAGTAATAATAAATATTTTTTTAATCAACTCAAAAGAATTAATTCAATGAAATCCACTCTAAAATTATTTGCACCTTTCTATTTATTGGCGATCCTTGGATGTGTCCAAAGTTTTGATGATCAAACTATCGCAATTATTGATAGGCAGAAAATATCTGCGTCAACATTTCATAAGAAACTGCCTGCAACCCGTTTTTACTCTTTTGATGATTCCACCAGGATTTTGAAATTAGAGGACTTTTTGAAGGAGTTTCTGATTAAACGGGATATAGAGAGAATGAATATTCAAAACGAGCCAGAGATAAAAAAGGAGATGGATGTTTGGTCAAAAAGGACAATCGTGGGAATGCTGTTTAACAAAATGGTTCTCGATAAGATATTTCCAGAAGATCGCTTGATGAGTATCTATGATCAATTTATTCATGAAAGAAATGTTTCTGTAGTAGTGATACCATATACAAATAATGAAAAAGATCAAATTCCCAGCCGCGATGAAGCACAAATAATTGCAAATAGGGTATACGAGATGAGCCAGAGCACAGATTTTGGACTATTGCAAAAAGAATTCTCAAAATCTCCTTCTAGGACTACTAAAGGAAGAGAACAAAGTTATTGGGCCCAATTGTTTAGAGGTATAAAGGTTGTGGACCGTAAGATTTGGGATTACAATATTGGTGATGTTTGTGAACCTATTGATGATGGTCAAGCGTTTAGGATTATAAAAATTAATGGAGAAAGAAAAAATGAGCGAGTGCCACCATTTAAACAACACAAGGAAACCTTAATTGGACAGGTGATGGAATTGTGGAAGAAACCTTTATTTGAAGCTTTCTCAAGCTATACAAAGGATTTATTAGATATATCAGATTTTTACCTTGACCTTGAAAAGGTAAGAGCATTTTCAGACCAATTAAATCGCAGCATGAATGGAAAAGATATTATTACTGGCCTGGAATCCATGAAACACAGGGAACCTATTGGCAGGTATAGTGGGATAACTATTGATAGGCAGTGGCTCTTGAAGTCATTAAAAGAAGAAAAAA
>DTUG01000010.1:4548-4947 GCA_012964275.1 Fidelibacterota bacterium
TAGTGGGCTTGATATACCTGAAAAGAAGAAAAAAATATGTTGGCTGAGAATCTGGCAGATCGTAGCCAATCCGTTGCATTTATTACAGGACTCGTTAGTACTAAATTAAATTATAAAACAGCGATCGAGATAGGTTATGATAAAAGTCCTATCTACAAAAAAAAGTTGAGAGAAGAATTTGCAGTGAGAACTAGAAATTTTTATGAACAGAATATATACTTCGGAAAAAACCATATTATCGATGATGATCTATATGATTATTACACTAATAATAAGAAAGATTTTACAACTCCGGCTAATGTGCTAGCTTATCTAATCTGGTTTAAGGATAATGAAGATGCAAACAATTATTATGAAAAAATAATTGTTAAGCAAATAAGCTACGATGAACTATATAAG
>DTUG01000011.1 GCA_012964275.1 Fidelibacterota bacterium
AGCCAGGATTTAGATCTATTGTCTTTTGGTATTTGACTATAGCTGAATCCAAATCGTTATTTGTTTCATAAACTGTTCCTAAAGTAAACCAAGATTTATCGTGGTCAGGCTTGATTTCGAGTACTTTACTCAGATAAGAAATGGCCATATCAGAATTCCCTAACTTTTTCTCAAGAACTCCGAGTTGGTAATATGAATGATAAAATCCACTATCATACTTCAGCGCCTTTTTATATAGTGCTGTAGCTTTTTCTAAATCCCCGCGTTTGTATGCCTTATTCCCATTGTTCAAAAACTGTTTAGTTACATTATCCAATCCCTTGCGGGCTTTTTGATGGTCAGGATATATGTCCAGTGCTTGCTTGAAATAACTTGCCGCACTCTCAATATCTTTTTGGCGAAATTTCATTAAGCCCATAGAGTAGGCCGCTCCTGAGTAATATGGATATTTTATCAATATGGCATTATAATCTTTTAGCGCTTCTTCATATAGTCCTATTTGTATATTACGTTTACCATTTTGGATTCGGTTCCGAACATCAATGAGATCATTGCTCCAGGAGAGAAGTTCTTCATCCATCTGCACCGCTTTGATGGAATGTTCATATGCTTTATCTAAGTCTCCTCTATGGAGCCAACATTTAGATAGACCAACCTGTGCGGGCGCGAAAGATGGATCAATCTGCAGTGCTTGATTAAATAACGATTCTGCTTCTGCTAGGTCTCCAACCTCCATTAATGCCTGACCTTTATTTAGTAACACTTCAGGGTCCTGCCCAAAAACGGCAAACGTGATCATTAATATTGATAAGAGTGATTTTGAATATTTGCTCATTCTGACCTCATGAACATTGAAATTTTGCACTTATTAGAGATTGATAATGGCGGTGAAATTAATCAATATCAATTTCCCCTCATATTCAGAAAAAGTGTTATTTCTTCTTTATCTTTGCGACTGTAGTGGATAATGCATCCAATTTGGTGGAGACGTTACTTATATTGCTTTGTATACCTGATATGTCTCTCTGTAAACCTGAAATATTCCCATTAATTGTTGTAATCGCATTATTCAAATCTTTAAGAGCTACTTCCATTTTGCGAATATGATTCACTAAATCACTGTTTACTTCTTTAGCTTTTTGATCAACTTTCATTATTTTACGACCAATACCGTGCAGACTGTCATCAAATGTTTCTTTAAAATCTGTAACTGATTTTTTATTCTGTTTCCACAAAAGTTCCATGGTACTGATCAATTCGCCCTGTACCACTTTAAGAGAATCATGCAACGCGGCGTTTTTATTATCAACTGATTCACCTAAAGCTATAATTGCACTATGATTTGAATTAATTGATTCCTGATTGAGACCAATTGAACCTTTATTTCCCTTGATAGAGTTATTAATAAAATCAAAGGATTTTTCTACCCGTTGAACTTCTCGGTAAAGGTTTGCAACTGAACCGGACATAATATCGACCTGACTTTTATTATTCAGAATACGGTCGTCTAAGACCTTCAGATCATCCATCATATTAGCAACTGACCCAGAAAGCACAAAGGTCTGGTTAATATTTTTAGCCAGGTTATCTTCCGCAAGTTTTAGCTGGTTATCTATATTTGTTACATTATCACTAACCATACCCAAATTCTGTCGGGAAGCTGATATATCCACCTCGTGCTCTACAATATCATGAGCCATTTCTAACAACTGCTTTTTCTTTTCTTGGTCACGGGAATGCAATCTCAATAGATCGGCCTCAAGTTCTTGCTGAAGCACTTCAACTCCATTATAAAGATTGAATAGATTATTGATAGACGCCTTAAGGGAATCCTTCCAGGTTTGTGTCTTACCAGTAAGATGTTCTACATGCCGCTGTAAAAAATCGATCCGTTCTGACATGAATGTCAGATCACCCTGCTTCGCAAGATCCTCACGACCAAGTACATTTTCAGGCAGTATCTTTAGTGTACCCTGCTCGGTCTTCAGAAATATCCTGCGCTGATTTTCATCAATAACCGTACCCTGAACAATAGATCCATCCCTAAGAAAAAAGATGGTCGTATTCTGGCCAGTGATGCTACTTACTGCCAGAAAACAAATTATTATGATTAATCTGGTTTTTTTCATTCCTGATAGTGCACAGGTTAGTTTGGAAATCTACTCTCTTGAATGGAAAAGGGCAAAGGCGAACAAGACTAAATAAAAAAGCCCGAATTGCCGAGCTTTGATCCAGTGCCGAAGGCCGGACTCGAACCGGCACGGGGTTTCCCCCACTGCCCCCTCAAGACAGCGTGTCTACCAGTTCCACCACTTCGGCTGAAGATTATTAATCACCCAAAGGAAGGATAGCTTCATCATCAGATAGCACAGATTCAGTTTCCGGTAAAATTGGTCTTTCATCTGCCGCCTGTTTGACTACAGATGTACTGGATTCCGTTTTGGGACCACTCAGTAGACTAATAATTATAGCCAGGGAAAGAAAAATTACTGCAAGCCATGTTGTGATTCTGCTAAGTATATTTCCAGCACTTTGACCGCCAAGTATACTACTGGCTGCCTGCCCACCAAAGGTACCAGAGAGACCACCACCCTGACTCGCCTGCATGAGCACAACTGATATCAGCAGTATACATATAATAGTATGTAAAAGAATAAGAAATCCTGTCATTTTAACCTCAATTAATTTTTCTCAACTTTTCTGACAATCGATATAAAGGAGTTGATGTTTAAACTTGCACCACCAATCAAAAACCCATTTACACCCTGAACTGATATTAATTCTTTTGCATTGGCAGGAGTTACAGACCCGCCATACAAAATTGGTAAATTATCTATACTGCTGTCTCGAAACTGCATTGATAGAATATTTTTTACCTGCAGGTGTGCATCGGCTACCTGCTCTACAGCTGCAGTAACACCACTACCAATTGCCCATACAGGTTCATATGCAATTACCAATTTTTCTACGAAATCAACCTTTTTTAAACCATCTCGCAATTGCCGTTCTAAAATCTGATTGGTATGTCCGGATTCTCTTTGTTCTAAGGTTTCACCAATACAAAATATTGGTGTCAGGTCAGCATTTATGATGGCCTTAATCTTACGATTGATCCAGTTATCCGTCTCCCCGAAAACATGGCGACGCTCAGAATGCCCGACAATGACATAATCTACTCCGCAATCCTTTAACATTCCAACCGAGATCTCTCCCGTAAATGCACCCTGGTCTTTCCAATGGCAATGTTGCGCACCGATTGAAAAAGGGGATGCTGCATCTATGTCAAAAAGCCCCGTAAAAGGCGGGCAAAAGATAACGTGCACCTTTTCGATATCCAAAAGCATATTCATGCACTCTTCGACGAAAGTAACGCCTTTTGATGGCGTTTTATTCATTTTCCAATTACCAGCGACTATGGGAGTAATTGACAAATTCAAACCTCCAAACTTTGTAATGCCGGTAACGGATTTCCGATCAATAATTCCAATGAAGCCCCGCCGCCAGTTGACACGTGAGACATTGACTCCGTTAATCCAAATGTTTTTATTGCCGCAGCGGTATCTCCTCCGCCAACAATAACTGTTTTACCTTCATCTTTCATTCTTGCCAGAATTAATGCCAGTTGCTTACTACCCCTTTCATATCCAGGCACTTCAAACATACCAACTGGACCATTCCAAACTATTGTTTTTGCATGATCTAATGCATCAGCAAACCGTTCAAGTGTTTTGGGTCCTATATCCAGTCCCAGCATGTTATCCGGTATTTCATTAACTGCCATCGGCCCTTTTGGCACAGTATCAACCGTGCTTTTACCGGAATAAACATCTACAGGCAATATTAGTTCAATTCCTCTGGAACGTGCTCGATTTAAAATGGATTTTGCTTTGTTCAACATAGTTTGATCCAATAAGGAGCCTCCTACTGATAAACCGGAGGCATTTAAAAAAGTAAAAGCCATACCTCCTCCTATGAGTATCGAATCCGTCTGATCCATTAATTTTTCAACTAACTTTAATTTTGATCCAATTTTTGCACCGCCTAATATTAACACCATAGGTCTTTTGGGATTTTTAATTACACCTTTTAAATATTGTATTTCCTTTTCAATTAAAAACCCGATTCCACGATTTCGAAAATGTTCTACAACACCAACGTTGGAAGCATGTGCCCGATGAGTCGTGCCAAAAGCATCGTTAATGAAAACACGACCATGGCGTGCTAATGATGCCGAAAATTCTGAATTATTATCAACTTCACCATGATGAAATCTAAGATTTTCAAGTAAATGAATTTCCCCGGGTTTTAACCCCAAGGATGTATCAATAGCATCTTGCGAAATACAATCATTTGAAAATTTGATCGGCATTTCCAGCATGCCGGCTAAAGTTTCACCAGCCGGTATCAAGCTGTATTCCATTTTTACTTCTCCCCCTGGTCGACCTAGATGGGACATAAGAACAACCGCTGCACCCACATCCAGACAATATCGTATAGTTGGCAAAGCACCAAGAATCCTAAACTCATCTGTTACCCTGCCATTTTCAATTGGAACATTGAAGTCCACTCTCATCAAAATACGTTGACCTTTTAGATCAAAAGCTTTAACTGTACGAATCATAGGCTATCTTTTACCGGGGTTACAACTGTCATAACAATAATACTTACTGCACCGGCACTTTTCAGTGATACAGCCATCGATGATAACGTTGAACCTGTCGTCAATACGTCATCTACCAAAATAATTGTTTTCCCGCTGACATTTTGACTCACTATGAAAGCCCCTTGCATGTTTTCCTTACGTTGACTGCGGTTTAGTACTGTTTGAGTTTCAGTATACTTCATCCTCTGTACATAATTTGTCCATACTGGCAGTCCAGTTTTACCAGAAAGTCCTTGAGCAATCCA
>DTUG01000012.1 GCA_012964275.1 Fidelibacterota bacterium
TCCCCAGGGTTTTTCCCGACCTGCGGGGGCAGCTGAATCCGTCAGGTAGATCCTGAAGACCCTGGTAGACAAATTCCACCTGAATTTTCCCGGTGTATTTGTCTGTGACCTTTAATTTGAATTCATCTTCAATATCTCGACGAATAATAAAAACCGCCTTACTGAATCCTGCTTCAATGGCATCATAAACGGAATAATCGATGATGGTTTCACCGTTGGGTCCCACCGGGTCCAGTTGTTTTAGTCCCCCGTAGCGCGAGCCCATACCGGCGGCCATGACCAGAAGAGTTATATTTTTCATAAAATAAATCGTCCTTTAATCCGCATTAATATTAATCAATTCTTGTGCCTTCATCAGGCTTGATGATATATGGATTACCACCCGCTTCTTCAATAGCATCTGCTGCTGCCTGGGGATTTTCAGGACAGTAAACAAACATACATCCGCCGCCGCCGGACCCATTGATCTTTCCCCCTAATGCACCGGCTTTCATTGCCGCAGCCAGCATGGTTTCTATCTTCGGAGTGCTAACTTGTAATACGTCTTTCAACACTGTGTGATGTTCTGATAAAAGTTGACCGACCAATTCATGGTCTGGTTCATCTTTTTCTAATTCAGCCAGAGCCTGTTTGAAGAGATCTCTATTTTTAATCGTACCCTGAAATAAAGATTTTTCTTCTTCATTCAAATAAGATAAATCCACATCATCTCCGCAACTGTGCAAATCAAAACCGGTATCTTGTTTTTTTAGTTTTTCTATAATATTCAATCTTGCATCCCGACAGCGCTGAAGGATGCCCATGGTGTCCTTTGGCTCACATGAATCACCCAGTACAAACGTGCCTAAATTTGTATTCAAGGATCTAATCAATATTTCTGGTTCCGATTCCAGATAAATGAGATGCCCTATGGCGGTGGAATACTGATCCATCATTCCGCCCGGTTCGTTGAATTCCGCTACTTCTGCTTTATATGCCATTGACCCAATATTCTGTTGATCCCAATAGACCGGTTCATCTGCCATCTGGGATAAAAAATGAATCCAGGAGACCATGATGGCCGATGAACTGCCAGTTCCTGCCTGGATCGGAATGTCACTTATTAATTCGCACTCGAATCCCCGGGAAAATGCCAGCCCATCATCCTTGCACACCTTCAAACCGCTTTTGAAATAATCCCGCGGTCGGGAATAAGCCAAGTCATCTAATGAAAATGTTTCTGTTTCATTGATACCAGGTTTGTGAATAATAATTTCTCTATTCGCCCGCTTCTTACCCGCAATTCGTGCCCGCAGAGATATGGCCATAGAGATTACTGGAAGTCCCAGGTAATCCTGGTGTTCGCCGAACAGGCAGATCCTGCCTGGTGTACTTATTTCCATAGTTTAAATAATCCGAGAAATGCCAAGGCCCCCAAGCTACAGATGACAATACCAAGCCCGGTTTGACCATAGATCATTAACCCAGCGCCCAATAGGATACTGTATACACCCACACAGCCCAAAAGCATGGCAAGGATTCCGTTTGGTACCGACCATGGTTCCCTGCTGCCAGGTTCGGTGAACCGCGCCCAGCCAGGCCCTCCGGGATTCACTTTCATAACAAAGTTGCGCAGTGTTTCTTCATCATCCGGCGGTGTGAAATAGGTGGCAACAATCCAGACGATTGTTGTTAACACTGCACCGATAACTATCTTTTGCCAGTCTTCCAATCCTTCATGAATAAAATTGAAATAACCGGCAATGATAAGCGAACTAACCATGGCCACAATCTCCGTATAAGCATTGATCCGCCACCAGAACCAACGCAGGATATAAATAAGCCCCGTACCCGCTCCCATAAGCAGCAGCAAGGAAAATGCCTGTCCGGCATTGGTGAGCAACAACCCCAGTCCAGCACCCAGAACAATGGATACGGCAGTAAAAAGCCGTCCGGCCCAGACCAACTCTTTCTCATTGGCATCCGTCTTGATGAAACGATGATAAAAATCATTTACCAGATAGCTGGCCCCTAAATTAACTTGGGTGGACATGGTGCTCATGAAAGCAGCAATCAGGGATGCTGCCACCAGACCTAACAATCCCGATGGCAGGAGGGTCAGCATAGCCGGATAGGCAACGTCATGGCCCAGCTTATCCGCAGGCAGTTCCGGAAATGCAGACTGAAGATCCGTGAGTTCCGGGAAAACAACCAGGGATGCTAAAGCTATCAAGATCCACGGCCAGGGCCGTAATGCATAGTGGGCAACATTAAATATAAAGGCAGCGCCTATAGCATGAGATTCGTTTTTGGCGGAAAACATGCGCTGGGCAATATAACCGCCACCGCCAGGTTCAGATCCGGGATAATAACTGGCCCACCATTGTACCGCTAAAGGCACCAGCAGTATTGGTACCCAGACATCAGGATCAGAAAGGTCAGGAATCAAGGCCAGTTTGTCAGTGACATTGGTATGGGCCAGCAAATTCGATAGGCCGCCAACCTGCTCCAAACCTAAAATATAAAGACAACCCCAGATCGAACCGATCATGGCCAGGGTGAACTGGACAAAATCGGTAATGATGACCGCCTTCAACCCGCCCAGGGTGCTGTAGGTCAATGTAATCGAACAGGCTATTGTAAGTGTCAACCAGCCGGGCCAGCCCAGGACAATCTCACCAAATTTCACCGCTGCCAGACTCACTGCACCCATGACCAGCACATTAAATACAAGACCTAGATAAAGAGCCCGGAAACCACGCAGAAACGCTGCCGCTTTGCCACTATAGCGCAGCTCATAAAATTCCACATCGGTGAGTACGCCGGATCGATGCCAGAGCCTGGCATAAACAAACACGGTCAGCATACCGGTTAAAAGAAACGCCCACCAGGCCCAGTTGCCGCTGACCCCATTCTGTCGCACCAGGTCCGTAACCAGATTGGGCGTATCCGTTGAAAAGGTCGTAGCCACCATACTGACGCCCAATAGCCACCAAGGCATGTTCCTCCCTGCCAGAAAAAAGGATTGGGTATCCCTGCCCGCCTGCCTAGCTGCCCAAATGCCCACCACGAGTGACAGGGCAAAATATAGGCCAATAATGGTCAAGTCCAGCGATGATAGGCTCATAGATCAGTATTCGCTGTTGAGACCAAAAACTGGCTTATTTGTTTTCCACTTACCGCGGGTAAAGTCCGGAAATTTCACTGGGGCACTCCCCAGACGAATAGATTTTTCAGACAGGGGACTGATGACACTCATACTGGCAGCATCATACACATCTATCGGCGGGGGAACATTCTGTTTCAAAGATTCTACAAATGCATTTAAAATGAAAAAATCGATCCCGCCATGTCCCGTGTGCCCAATTGTTTTTTCAGCATCCGTGAATCTCTTCCATAAAGGATGGTCATAATCCGTTTGATAGGGTTCAAAAGGTTCCCAGTGATGTTCTTCCGGACTCCTGCCCTGTAAATAGATAGAATCATTATCCACTGTCCATATCCCTTCTGTCCCCTGCACCCGAAAATTCAGACTGTAGGGTCTTGGAGAATTGGTATCATGACTCACTATCACAGTCTGCCCGTTGGCACATTTGATAACTGTGGATACAACGTCCCCCAATTTAAACTTCACGGCGGTATTGGGATGGTCCGGACCGCCTTGATCTACAATATATTTATGAAGACCACGGCTCTGGGTGGCAGTCGATGTCAGGTGAACAAAACGGTTACCCCTGTTAATATCCAGCATGGTGCTAACCGGCCCAACGCCATGGGTGGGGTAAAGATCACCATTTCGATCCACAGAATGCTGGGTACGCCATTTGGATTCACTGTACCCCTCTTCGCCAAATTCCACACCGCCGCCGTAAGCCTGGTTGCCGTCATTAAATTTTACATGGCGAATATCATGCTGGTATCCACACTGCAGGTGCAGCAATTCCCCAAATAGTCCCCGACGTACCATATTCAGGACTGCCATCACATCCCGGCGGTAACAGACATTCTCCATGATCATACAGTGTCGACCAGTACGTTCCGACGTATTCACCAGATCCCAAATGTCTTTTACTGTTAATGCTGCCGGAACTTCGGTTCCTACATGTTTCCCCTGTTTCATGGCAGCGATAGCCATGGGATGATGCCATTCCCAGGGTGTAGCTATATAAACTGCATCCAGGTCATCCCTCTGCACCACGCTAAGAAAATCCTCATCACCATTATTATAAATATCAGGAGGCGGACTGCCCTGCTGTCTGATCACATCCATAGCCAGGCCGATCATATGATTATCAATATCGCAGATAGCCGCAATATCCACATCCGGCCTTTGAGCCGCCAGATACAGCATCCATTGACCCCGTAACCCGGTGCCAATAAATCCCAGTCTCACACGCTGATCAGATGCGCGGGTACCTATCAGGGATTTTGGAGCCACCGAAACAGCAGTGCCAACCAAAGCAGTGGTTTTAATAAAATTTCTGCGATTTATTTTCTTAGGCATAATTTTCTCCTTATCTCAAAATAAAACATCCCTTCGAAGGATTGATTCGTTTGATCCTTGGAAGGCGGTTTTTAATCTTGTTACATTGCCGTGACCTGGCATAGACAAGCCCTAACCAAAAAAATTGAATATTGCATTATTAAGCAACTGCTGTTTGATCACGAAGCGATCTAATATTTATAAGTTAATTCGCGGCCCAGGTCAAGAACAGATAAATGGCAACGGTGGCGCACATAATACCTAAAGATACATTTTTGGCCTGGGACCAGGGCGTCATATCTACCGGTGCCGGGGCCTGCTCATCACTGGCTGTAATTTCAGCTGCGGTCTTGGGATACAACTGTCCTAGGAACAGCATAACAAGCACA
>DTUG01000013.1 GCA_012964275.1 Fidelibacterota bacterium
AAGACTCCCGTTCTTCAAAACTGGCATCCTGGTCAGCTAGTTGGATAGCAGAAAATAAATGAGTGACCGCCTCCAGTGGCGACATATCTTCAGGATGGTTTGATTCCGGTTCCTTTTTTCTGATGAATAAACCCATAAATTCAATTTTTCCATTCATCTGGTGTGAAAGTTTTCATACTCAAGGCATGGATCTCATGATTCATAAGTTCCCCCACAGCACTGTAAACCATTCGGTGTCGTTCTACCAATGATTTGTTCTCAAAATCTGTGGAAACTATCACTGCTTCCAGGTGAAATCCGCCTTCGTGCTGTTTGTGTGCTAAATGGCGGCCGGTAAAATCTTTGATTTCAAAGTGAACAAGGTCAAGGACTGCAGTCAGCTTTTTCTGTATTTGTTTTTCGATCGTTATTGAATTTTCCATTGAATTGAATCAATTTCCTGCTGTGGTAGACCCGAACTTATTTCAACTGACCGAGGAAGATAAAGAGTATTATCGTGAATTGATCGACCAGATTGATATACGGACAATGCCTTTTATAATGGAAATGCTTGGTCCGAAGCTACAGGGAATGGATTTATTTAATTTAAGTGAATTCGAACTCCAACTTGTTCAAAATATTTCTACATTAGTTGGAATTTTACAAACTTACCCTAATTTGACCGAGTCCGTTCGAAAACGGATACTCTTTGCCGTCTCGTATTTCTGTGATGAAGATGATGAGATACCTGATATTATTCCAGGGATGGGGTACCTTGATGATGCCAAGGTAGCCCAGTGGATTATAGAATCTATTGGCAAGGAACTTCCCGAAATAACACTGGCTTGAATTACTCTTCTTCCGAAGAGCCCGAACCCCAATTATCCAAATCTTCTTCAGAGAATTGCCACCGGCAGGGCGCACACCACCATGGTTTGCCATAATAGCTTGGATTATTTTCTACAAGTTCGAGAGTGTCTTTGCATTTTGGGCAGTCACGTTTGGTGCCTTCTTCCGGCCATGTATAATCAGGCCTGTATTTTAACCCTTCTTCGAATGTATGATGTTGCATGATAGTAGAAAATTACAATTCTTAAATGGTGTGATTCAGGCGAATTTAACTGATTTGAAATATTAGGAAGACAATCATGCCGATAAGAGATATTGCTGTCATTTTTCGTACGGTATGCTGACGGTCTAATGTTTCAGTCTCAGCAATATAATGGTCATAAAATAAGAAAACTTTTAAAGTGTCTTTAGGTGCTACATATACCCGTTTATAGGCATCGGTGAGATTCTCTTCTACGTAAATTTTTGTTAGACCTGGGGGTAAGTAACTGACCAGATGAAATCCGGGCAGTACTGGAATAGGATTGTTCAATGGATGTTTTCCCACAAAGACACCATCTATATAGAAAGGAACTTCCATGCTGTCAGTTTTAAGGTCTATAAAACCGAATTTAGCCATATCATCTTTCTGCTGCGCATGAGCGAAACTGATTAGACCGTACATAAAGAATGGAATAAGAAATATCTTGTACACGGAGTGCAAATTATTTTTGTCTTAACATTTAATCAAATAAGTAAATTTCTCATCATACCATGATAAAATCTCGTAGCCTAACCGGTCTTGTATATACCTTCATCAGTTTAGCATTGATGTCCTGTGCCTATTTTAACACCTATTATAACGCTGAAAAATATTTTAAGGAGGCGGATAAGATACGCCTTGAAAAGGAAGGTAAAGCCATTCCCTTAACAGCGTTGGATAAATATGGCAAGACGATTCAAAAATGTCAAAAGGTGTTGAAAGAATATCCTGAATCAAAACTACGTATCGATGCAATGTTGCTAATGGCTAAAGCCCAGTTTTACCGACAAGAATATGATGATGCTGTATTCGAATTAAGAATTGTAAATGAAAAAGGTACTTATGCCCAGGCAGCAGAGGCTCAATACTGGTCTGCACTGTGCAAATGGAAAAAAGGTAAACCCCAACCGGCTATTGATGAGTTAAATCGTTTAATCAAAGAAAGTGATTTGCAGGATCTGCAAGCCAGCTGCCATCTTTCACTTGCGGAGATTGCCGATGAGTTGAATGATAAGGATGGGATAATAAGTCACCTTGAAACAGGTGCAGACATGATGCGTGATCGTGGCAAAAAAGGCGTTATCTATGGTAAACTGGCGGATTTTGCTTTTCAAAATGAGAATTATGAAGTTGCTGCAAATGCCTATGATAAAGTGATTAAAAATTCTCTATCTAAAGCCAAAGTTGAACATGCTCATCTTCAGGTTTTAAAAATTTTGCGAATCCAGGGTAATTATCGTGCTGCATCCCGAAAGATAAAAGCCATGCTAACTAACGAGAAATTTAAAAATATAGCCGGTAATTTAGAACTGGAATTAGTCCAGCGTTATATGGCTCAGGGTGAATTAGAAGAAGCTATCAGCAGGTTAGAAACCATCATTAATGACTACCAGCGGACCAAGGTATCAGCGGAAGCATATTTTTTATTAGGACAAATTCATATTAGTGAGAAATGGGAACCTGAAAAAGCTAAAGAATATTTTGACCAGGTAAAGAAAGAGTACGGGAAGTCAATTTATAAACCTGTAGCATTCAGCCGAAGCAAAGCTATACAATCCTTTGTTGAATCCAAGCAACAATTAGAATTATATCTAGAGAATTCAAAGACAGATAGTTCTCTAATGTCGGTAGCGGACACTAGCGCTCCAGAAAAATCAACAATCTTGCCTGAAAAAAGTTTTGAAGAAATTCTGTATCATTTAGGTGACCTGGAAACATTCAGTTTTAACCGTGTGAAAAAGGGAGTCGATTATTTTAAAAATATTCTGGATGAAAACACCGAATCCCGATTCTATCCTAAGGCACTTTTTGCACTTTCACTGGTGCATGCAGAGGAAGGCGATACAGTTTTAAGTCGTAAGTATGCAGAGCAACTAATATCTGAATTTCCAGGTTCAGACTACGCATCCTATCTAAACGGACAACATGATAATGCAGCAGGAGTCCGCCCTATCGAAAAAATTTACGTAAAAGCAGAATCGTTATGGCCGGATAATCCCGTGGCAGCATTGGAATATTATAAGAATGTCATCGCTGCAGATTCCATCAGCGAACTTTCTGCTTCTGCAGCATTTTTTATTGGCTATCAGTACGATCATACATATACTATTTCGGACAGTGCTATAAAATATTACCAATGGGTAAAAAAACATCATCCCAATTCTGACCAGGCAGCCGAAGCACTGGCTCGAATATCTACTCTCGAGTTGGCACTTTCATCAATCTTGCCGGATACTACAGGAAATGGGCAATGAGGAATCTTTTTTGAGAACGAAAATTTTCTCTTTCTTTTATCGTTTTATCCGCTTTATCGTACGTTTTTCTGTTTCAATTCTCCAATGGATAACTGGGAGAAAAAATGACCTTGAATCTGTTGTCGAATTTGGAGATAGAAATCTTGCAAGAACCGATAGAAGGTTTGGTACACTGGCTTTTAATTACATTATACCTGATGGTATTGAGCACGATTTATATGCCCTGCATTTTAAGTCACCTCTTGTGGGTGCTTCATTCAAATCTGAGCAGGATGTACTCAATATTTGGCTAAAAATGGGCCTGGGCGGGGTAACATATAAAACAGTTATGAAGCAGGAACGGGAAGGCAATGCCAGGCCCAGACTGCAGCAAGTCGTCGTTGATCGGCAGCCGGCTCTGCTTAATTCATTAGGACTGCCCGGTATGGGAATTGACAAATTTGTTGAAATTTTGCCAAAATCTCCTATTTGGGATCACGGGCGTCCAATCGGGATCAGTATTGGCGGAGAGGATGTAAAAGACTATTCTTTCAATTTTCATCAATTAGAGAATGCGCTTCAAGACGCTGGCCGAATAAATTATTTCTATGAGTTTAATATAAGCTGTCCGAATACAGATACGGGTATGACACTGGGGGATGACATGAGAGAACTTGAACATCTATTAAATAGTGTCAGACCGGGAACGTCTGTACCCTTGAGTGTAAAAGTGTCACCAGATTGGGGTGATGATCATTTAAATGGAATAGGTGAAATTGTTCGATCTTATCCAGAGATATTTATTAATGCAGGGAATACGCAGTTTAAAAAGTCTGGAGATGTTGGACTTAAACAGGATGCGTTACCCAGATGGGGTGGTGGTTTGAGCGGTGGCCCGCTCTTACCCCGTACCCTGAACATGATACACATTTTTAAAAATTTGGGTGTACCTGTAATGGCTACCGGTGGAATATCGACTATTCACCATGTCAATGCTGCCAAAGAAGCAGGAGCTGTTCTTTTCGGTTTAGCCACCGCTTTGATTATGGATCCTTATTGTGTACCACGTATTAACAATGGATTAGCTAGATCTTAATGTTTACGGTTGTTCTTTTCGAACCCCAGATACCCCCAAATACTGGGAGTATCGCCAGATTATGCGGAGCCAATAACGTTAAACTGGATGTTGTTGGTGAACTGGGATTTGATCTATCTGATAAAAAATTGCGTCGTGCAGGGCTTGATTACTGGGAATACATAAATTGGGAATATCACCCGAACCTGAAAGAATATTGCGACATCCTAATAAAGAAATGCAATTTTCATCTTTTGACAACGAAATCGACCATAGCATATACTTCCAGACAGTTCCAAAAAAATGATTATCTTATTTTTGGAAGTGAAACAGCTGGCATCTCAGAAGATTTTCTTCACGCTCAATGGGATAGAGCCTGTACCATCCCCATGGTGAACCAGCATATTCGCAGTCTGAATCTTGCCGCAAGCGTTGGTATAGTTCTTTATGAGGCAATA
>DTUG01000014.1 GCA_012964275.1 Fidelibacterota bacterium
ATCATAGAGTTCGTGGCTGGAACGAATCTCAACAATTGGGAGCACCTTTTCGCCAAGAATTGCTAAAGTAATCTCGCGACCGGGAATATACTTCTCAACGATAATATTATCGCTATACTTCATAGCTTCATCAATGGCTGCAGCCTTATCACCGATGTTACGAACAATTGAGAGGCCAACGGTACTGCCCTGGTTATTCGGCTTTATAACCAATGGAGTGTGAAAGGATATCACATCATCAATGCCGTGGATAATTTCCCAATCCGGAGTTAATAGACCAAGATTTCGAGCTACATTTTTACTTTTATCCTTGTTCATACACAATGCTGAAGACAACGCGCCAGATCCAGTGTATAGTATGTTATTTTTATCCATCCAAGCCTGGATTATTCCATCCTCGCCAACCGTACCATGTAATCCGTTAAATACAATATCCGCTAACCGTAATTCTTGAAGAAATTTTTGATAATTATTCCGGAAAGATAGTTCCACTGTATCATGCCCTAACTCGCGGCAAGCTAGAGCAACAGCTTGCCCAGTTCTCAGGGATACATCCCGCTCAGTACTGGGGCCACCCATGAGAATCGCTATTTTCATTGCACCAGTAGCTTAGAACCTTCCCGGAGGTTGTTCACCGTAAAGGTCGGGTTAATAAAATCCGGTAAAATTTTCTCAGTTTCCTTCCCCCGCCCAGTTAGCACCAGCATAGTTTCCATGCCCAGCATTTCTCCGGCTTGAATATCCGCGGGTGAATCGCCAACCATCAGACAATTCGTTAGATCAAGATCATGTTCCGCTTCGGCATCCACAAACATACCGGGTCCCGGCTTTCTGCGTTCCGTTGCATTATCTGGATGATCTGTGCAAACGTAAATCTCCAATAGAGGAATTTGATTCCTTTTGAATTCCGATTTGATAAAGGTATGGATAGAATTAAGGTCTTGCTGATGAATCAAACCCCGTTCCACCCCTGATTGATTGGTTACTATACAAAACCGGTTACCATGGAGTGAAAGCTCTTTGAGGGCAGGAATTGTAAATTCAAAAAATTTAAAATCATCTAGTTTGCTGATGTAGCCAGAATCAGGATTAATTGTCCCATCCCGATCTAAAAATATGCAGTCATATGTTTTTTTCATTGAATCGAATTCTGATCAACATCCTTTAATCGAAGACCGCCAAGAATGAAATAAATTGCCCCGATGATCAAAAAGGGAAAATAATTAGCCGCATGGGAAACCAATGCAAAAGCCAAGGCTTTTTCGCTGGAAACAGAAAAAATTAATATAAGTGAAAATTTTATTCCAGCGTCATAGGTTCCCACTCCCCCAGGTAAGGCGGGAATTGCAATGGCGATTGAACCCATGCCTAAAATAACACCGGCACCAATTAACCCGATGTCATCAAGATGGGTTGCTTCTAATAAATAATAGGTCATAATAAAATATGTTATCCATAATAAGGCACTGCAGACGAACAGTTCTAATATATGCTTCGATTTAGCAATCATTGTTAAACCATCAAATATTTTTTCTATTATTTGCAGAATTTTTTCACCAACTCCATGTTTAAAAAAGTTATAGGTCTGAAAAAACACAAGCCAATTCCAATAGTGAGCAATAACGATGAAAGTAATTACAATTAATGTTGTCCCGATAAATGTTATGATTGATAATTGTATACCAGGGTTTTGCACTGGTATCCATGCTAGAAGAAGAACCAAAATGCAAACGACAGTCACAGCATCAATAATTCTTTCAAGCATCACCGTCCCAAAAGCCTGAGACACAGTCATCTTTCTCCCAACAGCTATAGAATAAGCTCTCAGCAGCTCCCCCAGACGGAAAACAAGGATACTGTTACCAAAATAACCAATCATTGTGGAACTAAAAAGTGGGTGCAATGGAACATGTTCTAATGGTTCCAGGATATATTGCCAGCGCTTCGCTCGAACCACCACACTAAAGATTAACAATATTACCGCAATGATGAACGGAAACCACTCCACCTCAGATAAATGTGCCCATAGAATAACAAAATCCTCCCCTTGAAATGCGAAATAGAGCCCAACAGCACTAATAATAACAATGATAATAAATTTAAGTAGCTTACTCACGCAGGTCGATCACATCAAATTGAGTCATGTCAAAATCAGGAACACCTCTTTCCGATAATGGTTCCGCAGAAAGTATACGGATGCGAATTTCCTGACCTTCCCCAGCATTCAATTCGACAGCAGTTGGGTGTCCCGAACCGGGTTTTAAACGCAGTACACCTGACAACTCCCAGTCGGGCACAGTAAACATTATTTTATAGCCGCTTTTCTCTAAAATGGCCGGTTCAAGTTCAATTCCGGTCATGTCACCAGTCAAAATATCAAATATGGTTACATCCCCAGGGATTGATAGATCATAAATAACCTGCTTCGCCTGCTTATTGATAGTCGTAATAGAATCCCCATTAACAACAATCCGCTGATCGTGAGAATCATAAATATAATAGTCATCTTCCAGGAAATAAAACGCACCCGCTACTTTATAGCTTTCACCAAACTGTTCCTGGTGATAGCGAATATCCATTTGGACACCGCCATCCTGATGCAGGAAATGCAGGAACGAATCAAAAATATCTACCTGACTGATTCCGAATGATGTAAACCATCCGGAAAAAATAACAAAACGGATCATTTAGAGAAAATTAATCTCCGATAATTTCCAGGTATGATTCATCAACGAGAACTTCCCTGGCTTTGCTCCCTGTGAACGGGCCAACAATACCAGCCTGTTCCATTTCATCAACAAGCCGTGCCGCCCGTGAATAACCAACTTTCAGACGCCGCTGCAACAATGATATGGATCCCTGCTGATGTGTGATCACCAAGGCAACTGCTTCCTGGAAAAGATCATCAGTCGTTCCATTTTCCCCGGTATAATCAGATAATACGGCTTCCCGTACAGTGGGCAGTATTATTTCGTCTGCTTTAGGCTGATCACCAATATGGTTCATTACCGCTTCTATTTCTTCTAGGGAAAGGAAAGCATTATGCATGCGGACCGCTTCTGATGTACCTGTGCCTAAATGAAGCATATCTCCACGCCCAATCAGTTTTTCTGCACCGGATTGATCAATAATAGTTCTGGAATCGATCATTGTAGCGACTTGAAAAGCGATCCTCGATGGGAAATTTGCTTTAATGACGCCGGTGATCACATCCACAGATGGCCGCTGTGTAGCAATAACTAGATGAATGCCCACGGCACGAGAGAGTTGTGCCAAACGAGCAATTGGCGTTTCTACATCTTTAGCGCTCATCATCATCAGATCAGCCAGTTCATCGATAACTAATACAATATACGGCATGATGGGCTCATCCTGAGCTGGCATTTTTTCATTATATTCATCAATATTTCGAACCACCGCATCTGCTAATACATTGTAACGCCGATCCATTTCATTTTCTAACGCCCGCAGTGCAAGAATTGCATTCTCTGTGGTTGTTACGATCGGTTCAGGTATATCTTCCATTTTCAATAAGTGATAACCATCTAATTGTCTGTAGAGTGTCATTTCAACTTTCTTGGGATCAATCATGACAAATTTTACTTCAGCCGGTGTTGCCCGATAAAGAATGCTGCAGATAATCGAATTGATACACACTGATTTGCCTGATCCTGTTGTTCCAGCAATAAGCAGGTGCGGCATTTTGGCCAGGTCCAGAGTGGCTATTTCTCCAGATGTGGTTTTACCTACTGCCAAAGACAACAGTGAGCGAGCGTCAGCAAATTCCTGGCTGTTGACAACTGATTTGAAATAAACAATCTCAGGATTTCGATTCGGAATTTCAATACCTACGGAAGACTTTCCCGGGATGGGAGCAATTACTCGCACCCTGCTCGCTTCCATAACACGAGCCAGGTCATCTGACAACTGCACAAATTTATTGACTCTGACACCTTCTGCAGGCTCCACTTCAAATAAAGTAATAATCGGTCCAGGATGCACATTAACCACCCGACCTTCCACGCCAAACGTGGATAAAGATTGAGTCAGGAAATTGGCCCTTTCAATTAGTTCATCCCTGCTCATACTGTCAGCAATATTGAGAGGTGTCTCGAGCAGGCCCGTGATTGGCAACTGGTATTTTCTTTCCGGCTGACGGCGTTCATCCAAATCATCAATCACTACCTCCTCCGCGGCAGCTATTTCACCCACATGAATGTCATTATCCCCCGATCCATCCGGGATAGTTTCAACCGCTAACGTTGCATCATCTTCCTCAGCAATAGTCTCTTTTTCCTGGCCATTGTCCGGTAGACGTGCCGTTTCCGCTATATCAGCTCTGCCTTCGCCGGCAGCTTCGGCAACCATTACTTGTTCATCTTTTTCTTTTTCCAGATCCGGCTCAACCTGTTCTTCTGATTTCGGCAACAGGTTATCTTCATCCTGCTTTTTTTTCGCATCAATTTTAGAAATGAGTTCCTGTGTATGCCGCCGTTTTAAATCTTCTTTCTCCTTATGCTTTATAACCAGACTCTGCTCCGCTCTCCAGGTTTTCCATTTTGCATTTATCACTTCAAAGGGTGTATAAAGGTTCCAATTAAAATACCCGCGAAACAGCATTAGCCAACCGGCGAAGACCAACAGGATTGTTCCAACCGTACCCAAAAAGTCAATGAAAAACTCTGCAATCAAGCCGCCTGCGAGACCTGATAGCAAATAATTCAATTCATCTGGATGAATACCCAGAATCAGTGCCAAACCTATTGAAATTGAAAGCAGACAGAGTGCGCCGCAGATGTAGGACGATGGACGGAGCTAATATAGCGGAA
>DTUG01000015.1:0-2191 GCA_012964275.1 Fidelibacterota bacterium
TATAAGCGGTCTGTGGGCAGACCCCAGCCGTGCTGAACGCATTGTGGAAAGACTAAAACGGATCGATAAAGCCGAGATGGATGACATGAAATCAATTCAGTTGGATTACACATCCAGATTTGCCAGCGAGATTGTGCCATATTTTCTAGCGGCAAGATCGGGCAATGAAACCGGACGTTTGAAAACCGCTTATGAAATAATGGGGAAATGGGATTTTGTTGAGTCCCCCGAATCTGCTGGAGCGTTATTGTTTCATGCGGTTTTAAGACACTTGGTGCTGAATGTGTATGGTGATGAAATGGTCCTTCTGGGCGATCATTACCTGGAAGCATTCACTGAAATGAAATACCTTCATAATCGTAATCTACGCGAACTTCTTGCAAACGGAACATCTTCTTGGATTGATGATATCCGCACAAAAGATAAAATGGAAAAAATAGAAGAAATTTTGCGACGCTCATTTGCTAACGGTGTGGAGGAAATTGCTGAACACGTTGGTGTCAACATAACTAATTGGCAATGGGGGCGCGCACACTCTTTAACTCATAAACACGAATTAGGGAAAATTCCCATTCTGAACTGGATACTGGGTCTCAACGTAGGTCCCTATGCTTCCGGCGGTTCAGATAAATCACCTAATGCAGGCGGGTATTCTTTCAATAATCCCTATAAACAAACTGCCGGTGTATCCATGCGACGGGTGGTAGACTTTAACAACATGAATGAAACCCAATTTATTTTACCCACTGGTCAATCAGGACTGCCGCGCAGTCCTCATTATCGGGATCAGGCTGATCTATTTCATTCGGGTCAGTATCGCACAACTTGGTTCGATGAAACTTTCATTCGAAATGATCCTCAGTTATTCAGACGGTTGGTACTCGTTCCGGGAAAATGATCGATATTTTTCTTATTCTTTTGATCATATTGTTGCTTGCAAGCTATTTAGGCTATTGGCAACCAAGGGACATGGGTAACTATTATCTGTCTTTCCCTATGATGATAGCTCATCGCGGTATGAAAATAAATTCACCGGAGAATACAATTGCCGCTTATCAGGAAGCTGTCAGCCACGGGTTTACAGCTATAGAATTAGATGTCATCAGTACTAAAGATGGAGTACTGGTTTGTTCTCATAATCACGACCTTGAGAGAGAAACAGATAGTACCGGTTGGGTAAATGAGCTTTTAATGGTCGATATCGAACAAGTTAAAACAGGCTTGTTTTCACATCCAGACAATCAGCAGGATATTCCCACCTTGTCTGCTGTTATTAAAGCAACTCCTAGTCATATCAGGCTGAATATCGAAATAAAATTTGATGGAGTGTTTGATTTTTCAACTGCTGCTGCACTTGCTAGCATGATCAAAACAGGGGGGATTTCTCATCCGGTATTGATCTCATCCTTTAACCCATTTATTGTGCTTTATGTGCGTTGGGTGATACCATCAGTTCGAACTGGGTATTTGGTGGAAACACCCGATATGATGAAGTGGATACATGTGGTGCACCCCGACTGTTTTCATCCCCAAGCAGACTTATTAACATCCGATGTGCTGGAAATGTGCAGGGAGAAAAACCTACCGTTGAATGTCTGGACCGTAAACTCGTGCCCGGCAATAAAATATTGTAAACAGTCCAATTTTCAGGCCGTGATTACTGATAACCCATCAGCGTTGTCTATATAAAATTTTTACTTTCTCTTTAAATATGAAGTAAGCCCCAACCATTCTATATGTTTGGCTGACCAGGAGTAGGTGAATCAAAAAATTCCCAATTGTCACCACCATCTGGAGTTCTTCCTTCAGATATATCGGTTGTTTGAGATGAAAATATGTGCGTATCCAGCTCCGTAGCGCCATCGCTATCATAGAGATAAATTGCATCGCCGGTTGCACCTAATTTGTATTCAATATGCAAAGGCCCCTGATCCGGAGTGTCGTCAAACCAAAAAACTATAAACCCCCCAGCATCAACGGTGGTTAGCTCTGGTGTGCTCGCTGGAATTTGAAGCGGTATTTCGTGGTCATCTGAGAGATAATACCCGCCAATATCTACAGCGGTTGGCCCTCCATTGTATATTTCTACCCAATCATCATAATCACCATTCTCATCTGCATAACGAGTATCATTACTTGCCATAAATTCATTTATAAATAACGTTCCACCATTAACCACCGGCTCAACCAA
>DTUG01000015.1:2291-4799 GCA_012964275.1 Fidelibacterota bacterium
TATCGGCAATTGTATTTATTGTATTTGTTTATAACAGATATCGTAAGAACGACACAGTATTTGTTTTTACATTTTTTATGTTTAATACGATTGTCTTTTTTGTCGCCTATATGTTAAGTGCTGTTGATGTGAGCTTCGGGTTTGCCTTCGGTTTGTTTGCCATTTTTGGAATCCTTCGGTATAGGACTGAACAGGTAGCCATAAAAGAAATGACCTACCTGTTTGGCACCATTACGATAGGCTTGATCAATGGGTTGGCAGCAAGCATGGATCCATCATTGAGTGTGCTTATTCCCAACATCTTAATTGTAGGGTTAGCATTCATATTGGAAGTTATTCTTGATAGGCCTGATGCATATCGAGATATAAAAGAGCCCATCCTTTCATCTAAAATGATTATTTATAACAACACAGATAATATAAGACCGGAAAAACAAGATGAATTAATCACTGATTTAGTTTCAATAACGGGCCTTGATATTATAGATATAAGGATCGGGCGAATTGATCTGCTAACTAACAGTGTGAGAATCAGGGTATTTTATAAAAGCGATGAAGAGAAGAAATGATTTGCGCGTCCTACCCACAACTAGAACAATTAGATACGGTGTATTATTATTTTTACTCATACCCAATATATATGGAGCGGATGATAATGAATCTTGGACCAGTATAGGGTTCGAAAAGAAACTACCCTATAAACTCAAACTGGAATTTGAACAAGAACTAAGATTAAAAGACCAAATATCTACTTTTAAACAAACCTTCTCTGATATTTCGCTTTCATATAAAGTTTTTGATGGCCTTAGAATTCAGATTCCATATCGCTACATTGTTTATAAGGATAAAATTAAACAGCGGTTAAGTTTTAGCGGATCTTATAGGTACAGCTTCAAACCTGTTGATCTGAAATACCGTATAAAATTTCAACGCACCTATGAAGACAAAGAATCCACTGATGATTTGATTAGAAAAAAATTTTCTGTTGAGTATAAATTAGGTAAAAAGGTTGAACCATATATTTCCGGGGAATTATTCCATCCCTATAATGGAGAGCCCAAGCAGCTTGATGAGTATAGAATCTCATTTGGCTTAACGGTTGATATAATGAAAAAGAACTCAATAAAGATTTTCTATATTTTTAAAAAGGAAGACCTTGCTTATTGCCCATTAGAGGTCAATGTATTTGGTTTAGCCTATAGTTTTAATTGGTGATCCACTGTTAATCCATAGAAAAACTACCAGGGACAATTTTTCTACATACCAGAGTTGATTTTCTTTAAGCGCAAGAACCCGCCGGAGACAGAATCAGTCCGACGTCTCCTTTCCCCAAACAGAATAAGGATTCTTTATTAGCATCAGATTATAATATTTTTTCTGTCCGGTGACTTCTTCCTTCACGAAGTCGGGCCTATTGATTTTTTGATCTTCACTTTCCAGTTCCACTTCTGCCACAACCAAGCCATCATTCACTCCATGAAACTCATCAATTTCCCATATTAATCCGTCATGTTTATATATATAACGTGTTTTTTCAATTAACGGCTGGTCACAAAGTGTAAGCAAATGGGTCGCGTCTGAAAATGGTATTTCTATCTCAAACTCATACCTGCTCGTACCCTCCTTGTTGCTGGCGCCCTTAATGGTCAAGAAGGCGTTTTTTGATTTACTTTCATGAATGGTTCTTATGCGTACGGCGCGGGTTTTTTCTGATTGCAGGTAGCCCTGGCGGATGGTTTTGCAGGTAAGATCAGGCGGTATTTCTTTAACTAAAAATTTTCGCTCAATTTCTTGGCTCATTATTACATCTTAATTTGCTAGCGGTTTATTGATCATGCCAATGACACGCTTAATTGCCTGAAGATAGTTAATATTTTCCAGTTCACCTAAACCAACATCCTCTAACGTTTTTTTAATGTCCTCGATTTCTGTAGACTCAGAATTAATGGTCACTGACTTTTGACCATCAATGACAACATTCGCAACCTCGCAGATAGTATTATGAACCATATAGCCAAAACGTTCTTTTACAACATCAACAGCCTGTAGGTCCTGGTGGTTGTTAATGAGAGAAAGAAATTCATCCTGGGCGTATTCATTCTGCTCGAATGTTGGCATGCTTACTTGAAATGCCGGAAAGATGTTTGTTTTGAGCAATTCTGACGAAACGGGAAATTCTGTTTTGATGAGTGGATTCCATTGTTCTAAATCATCTATAGTTTGAATATAGGTTTTAATGTCCATTTTGCCGGTACGGATCTTGGTATTGTTAATATTATTGGTCCGGGAGATAATATAAATTTCTTCTGAGTGTCTGACTTTTACATGGTCGGGTACCGGAGCCGATAATTTTGCCATCTGGCCTGCCTGCAGAAAAAAATCTTTACCAAATGTGCGGAATTCAAACCGTGGTTTTGAGATTTCACCAACTGTCAATTTTTCTTCAGACATATTCACCTTTCATAATCTTGTCAAATATTTAATGAAATCATTGGATATCTGGATTCT
>DTUG01000016.1 GCA_012964275.1 Fidelibacterota bacterium
CTGGCTGGCAGTGTTTTAATGCTGGTCGGTATCATTGTATTGTATTATGCCGGTGGAAAGACATTTGATATTTTGCACCTGTCCAGTGCAAGTTATCCACCCCATCTTCAATTATGGTTATTCTTTGCATTCTTTTCAGCGTTTGCAGTTAAAATGCCTATGTTCCCAATACATACCTGGCTTCCAGATGCTCATACAGAAGCACCCACTGCAGGCAGTGTTATGCTTGCCGGTGTATTACTAAAGATGGGCGCCTATGGTTTTTTAAGATTTTCTTTGCCCATGTTTCCATACGCAGTAAAGGTGCTTTTTATTCCATTACTTGCCCTATCTGTTACAGCAATTATCTACGGAGCATATGTTACATTAATGCAAAGTGACATGAAGAGATTAATAGCCTATTCCAGTGTCAGCCATATGGGATTTGTCACACTAGGGATTTTTACTCTTAACCAAAATGGTATTGAAGGTGGTATACTGCAGATGATAAATCATGGTGTTATAACAGGTGCGCTTTTTCTTTGTGTTGGGATGATCTATGAAAGGACCCACACAAGGATGATTGAAGATTATGGAGGGCTTTTTAAGACCGTACCAATATTTGTGGTATTTTTTGGGATATTTACACTCGCTGCCATCGGTTTTCCGGGTATGAATGCATTTGTTGGTGAGTTCCTTATTATAAGCGGAGCATTTAAGGCAAATATACTTATCGCAGCGCTTTCCATTCTTGGTATAGTCCTAGGTGTGGTCTACATGGTCTGGTTGTATTATCGCGTTGCTCTTAATGAAATAAACCCAAATACAAGGTCTCAACTCACTGACCTGGATTTAAGAGAAATAACAACCCTGATACCGCTTGTTGTTCTGGTATTTTTTATTGGGCTACAACCGGGTGTCCTATTGAGTTATATGCATGTTTCTGTAGAACATCTCATCGAACACGTTAACGCAACTTTGCCTATTGACAACCTTGAAGTATATGATCCGGTAAGTTTATTTGCTCAGTATTTGAAGGAAATAATTGGATGGGTATAGGTCTCTACATTGCGATTGATTGGGTGATTTTATGGATCTAAGCCAGTACTTTACATCAAGTGATATAGCTGGGATCACTCCAGAGATTATTTTGACATTGACTGCGTTGGTTGTCCTAACGTTAGAGATGGCACGGGTATTTCGACCTGGAATTATCTTGCTAGTAGCAGCTTCTGGTCTTGTGTTGGCCGGCACTGCATTAGTTCAGGGGGGCAATGACGATAAAATTCTTTTCGGCGGCATGCTTTATCTCAACACGTTTTCAATGTTTTTTGATTTCCTATATCTTTTTGTAGGCCTGTTGACACTGATTTTCTCACAAGGGTATCTTGAGAAAATGGGAAGCGAAACCAGAGGTGAATATCCTGCACTCATTTTATTTGCCGTCATTGGTATGA
This sequence comes from Fidelibacterota bacterium, assembly GCA_012964275.1. Taxonomy (GTDB): domain Bacteria; phylum Fidelibacterota; class Marinisomatia; order Marinisomatales; family UBA1611; genus UBA1611. Next base: position 1,437 of record DTUG01000016.1, read on the forward strand.
TGCTAATGACAAGAGCAAACGACTTGGTGATGGTATTCCTTGGTTTGGAACTTCTTTCCCTATCGCTTTATGTGTTAGTGGGCTTTCTCCGCCATAATCTTTTGAGCAATGAATCAGGTTTAAAGTATTTATTATTGGGAGCCTTTGCCACGGGTTTTTTCCTTTTCGGTGCAGCACTCACATTTGGCGCTACAGGTACGACAAACTTTTCAGGGATCGCTTCAGCGATTGCTGCTGGTACTGTCCTTTCCGAAATATACCTTTATTTAGGAATTGGGTTTTTGCTAATCGGATTTGCCTTTAAGGTTGCCTTAGCGCCATTTCACATGTGGTCTCCTGATGTATATCAAGGAGCCCCAACTACAGTAACAGGATTTCTTTGCACGGCTCCTAAGGCTGCAGGTTTCGGAGCTATGCTGAAAGTATTTATGATTGCTTTCCCAGAAGCTTTCCCCGAGTGGCAAGATATCTTTTGGGTTTTGGCTGTGTTGACTATGACGGTTGGAAACATTTCTGCGCTCGTGCAGTCCAATGTAAAGCGGATGCTTGCCTTTTCCAGTGTGTCTCACGCTGGTTATTTAGTCATGGGAATATTAGTCAAAGATATTGCGGGCGTTTCAGCAGTGTTATTCTACTTAATAGTTTACTCCGCGATGAATCTCGGTGCTTTTGCCATTATATCTTTGGCGGAAAAAGATGAGCAGAGTTTGACCTTCAAACAATTTCGAGGTCTTGCATCACAAAATCCTTTACTATCAGGGGCTTTGGCAATTTTTATGGTTTCTTTAGCTGGATTTCCTCCTACTGCTGGATTTATCGCAAAATATGGACTTTTTTCAGCGGCCATCGCAAAAGGTTATATTTGGTTAGTGGTTATTGCTGTTCTTAATACGGTGGTTTCTTTTTACTATTACTTTCGGATCATTGTGAACATGTATATGCGGGATGAAAAAGTGGGATTGCAGCCATCAACGGGGTTACTGACAGCGGGAATCCTCGCATTGTTGATTGCCATTGTATTTATACTTGGGATAACTCCCGGGTATCTTTTGGAAATCACAGTTGATGTAGCCACTGCTGTTTCCTGATATTTCCAATTGATTTTGGAAACGCACTGAACTAACCTATGATTTTAACGATTTAATCAAGATCCTTTATGACAAGAATACCTAGTACTAATAAACAGAACCGAAGGTTGAAAGCCCAACTCATGTTGGGCTTTCTCATCATAATCTGTTCCTGTGAATGGTCTAGGTTTCTTCATGAGATTAATGGGTTAACTATGGGTACCACCTATTCTGTGAAGGTTGTGACTGGGTATCGATATTTAGATAAAACTGCAATGCAAACGGGTATTGATTCAATTTTGCAGGAACTAAACCGACAAGTGTCCACCTGGGATATGGAAAGTGAGATTTCCCGTTTTAATCACCAAAATTCTTCCGCTAGATTTTTTATCTCCGACCAGTTTAAGTCTATTCTAACAAAAGGAGAAGAGATCAGTAGAATTACACAAGGTGCTTTTGATTTTACAATCTACCCTTTGCTGAAACTATGGGGTTTTGGCCCTGAAGCAAATCACTCAGCACAGATTCCAGATGACACAGTAATCAGAAAAACTTTAAACCACGTAGGCATTGGTAAGCTTGAAATTGGAGAAAATAATATTTCAAAGATTGATTCGCTATTACAGTTAGATCTAAATGCGATTGCCAAAGGATTTGGAGTGGACCTGGTTTTCGAGTGGCTGAAAAAAGATGGCTACAATGATATTTTTATTGAAATCGGAGGTGAGGTTCGGTGCTCTGGAATGAACCTTAATGGTTTCAGTTGGAGAGTTGGGGTTGATATGCCGAACCTACATTCTGATCCAGGAGACATTATTTCAGCAATCGTAAAATTAAACAACACTGCCATCGCCACTTCAGGAAACTACCGGAATTTTCTTGGAGATGGAGGTATTTTTCGTGCGCATATCATTGATCCGCGCACTGGATATCCTACCAATAATGGTATTGTATCCGTATCGGTTTTAGCGGCCGATTGTTTGACTGCAGATGCCTTTGCAACTGCGCTTATGGTATTAGATTTAAAAGCAGGTATGTTGCTAATTAATAACCAAAAAGACCTTGAAGCATTCTGGATAATGTCAGATGATGAGGATAAATATCAAAGTTATAGTTCAAAGAACTTTCAAGTTACCGAACTATAATAACAAATAATCTAATAAGGTTATTTTATTTTGAATTGCGCATTTTATTGGATTATAAAAATATGTTTCTTATTAATTCTGTCAGTAACTGGATAAACCATTCAAACTCAAATCATGTATGATTCGTTCATCGTTCAGATAGATTAATGTAATTTTTACGCTTATTTCTAAATGAAATTCAATAGTATAAATAAAAAGATAATTGCTTTTACCTTAGTTGTATTACCTGTTTTGGGATTGGCAAGTGGTGATGGGAATAGTCATGTCCCTCACCTTGATGGAACCCTGGCCAATTTAAGTATATTTTGGGTAATTCCTTTTGTCGGCATTCTTTTATCTATTGCAATTATTCCATTATTTTTACCCGAATTATGGCATCACCATTATGGCAAGGTTTCTTTATTTTGGGTAGTGTTGTTTGTCTTTCCGTGTTTAGTGAAAGAAGGCCTGAATGTGACAGGATATGAATTACTCCATGTAGGTCTTCTGGAATATATTCCCTTCATTATTTTGTTGCTGTCACTTTTTACAATATCAGGCGGTATATGTTTGACGGGAACACTTGTCGGCAAACCGATTGTAAATGTAATTATTATTTTTGTCGGCACCGTTTTAGCGAGCTGGATGGGCACTACCGGTGCAGCAATGTTGTTGATCCGCCCCTTAATTCGCGCAAACAAACAACGCCAGCACAAGGTACATGTTATTGTTTTTTTTATATTCCTCGTAGCCAATATTGGCGGGTCACTGACTCCATTGGGTGACCCCCCACTGTTTCTTGGGTTCCTAAAAGGGGTAGACTTTTTTTGGACAACAAAAGCCATGTTCTTGCCAATGCTATTCATGGTTATTTCTTTACTGATCATTTTCTTTATTATGGACACAATCTATTATAGAAAGGAAAAAATCCCCGAACTGTTAAATATTGAAAATCACAAACTTGGATTGGAAGGATCCTTTAACATCATTCTCATTGCTGGCGTGGTGGGAGCAGTTTTGTTAAGTGGTTTTTGGGATCCCCATGTCAGTTTCACTTGCCATTATGTAGAAATTGAACTGCAAAATCTGATACGGGATATATTGTTATTAACATTGGCATATGCAAGCTGGGTTTTCACACCACAATATATTAGAGA
>DTUG01000017.1 GCA_012964275.1 Fidelibacterota bacterium
AAGTGCGTGGATGTCTATATGCTCAATGATCGCGGACGACACATCAGGAAATGATTCCTGTATCAGCCAGTGTCCCGCATCAAGCTCAATAAAATTATAGGGGCCTTTCATGTACTGGTGGGACAGTTCCACACCGGCCCTGCCGATTGCCATATCCCGGTTCCCCCAGATCAATTGACTGGGCACAGTGACATCACCAAAGCTGATCTGATCATCCGAATCTAATTTCCCACCCCTATTGGCTCTGTACCAGTTCAGGGCAGCTTTCAGTGCGTATTTCTGTCTGAAAACACTTAGGTAGACTTGTTTTTGTTCGTCCGAGCTTTTGGTCCAGATCTTTTTCAAATAGGTATAATCTTTCCATGAAAAATATAATTCCGGCACGAACGGCAACTGGAAAAAGCTTATGTACCTGCTTTTTTTCTGCTGATCGCTGTCTGTGGCGTAGGCGTGCCCGAATGCTTTCAAATGGGGAACGGATAGCGCTGTCCAGCTTATGACCCTGTCCGGGTTCATGGCGACAACGCCCCAGCCGATGGCTGAGCCCCAATCATGGCCAACCAGATGAAACCGCTGTGCCTTGAACGCATCAGCTATGGCGATCACATCAGCTGCAATTTTTTTGATCGAATATTCTTTAACATTATCCGGCCTGGCTCTTGGACTGTATCCTCTTTGATCCGGCGCAATAACCCTGTACCCCCTTTGCGCCAGAATTGGTAACAGATCAACCCACATGTGCGATGTTTCCGGGAAGCCGTGCAGCAATATAATTGCATCACCATCATTATCTAGACCAGCAGTGCGGCAGTTAAAAACAAGTTCCCCGTGGCCTGCTTCAACAAATGGTCCGTTTTTATTCACCGGCTTCTTATCATGTTTAGGGTGCCCCACTTGGGAGTTAATAAGAACGATCATAAAAAATGCTATAAATATTAACCTTGTCATTTAATAAATCGCGGATATGAAAGCGAAGGGTGTGTTGTTTTCTTAATGGATGGGTCTATTTCAGCAGGACCATCTTGCTGGTCTGCCTGAGCTCTCCTTCCCGGATCGTGTACAGGTAGACACCCGCCGGCACAGGCTGACCGGATTAGCCGGCAGCGATCCACTGGACAGTCTTGTATCCGGCCGACTGGTGGGCATTGGTCAGGATCTTCACCTGTCTGCCCATCATATCATAAATAGTGATCTTGACAACACCATCTTCGGGCAGGTCATAGTGGAGCGTGGTGGTCGGGTTAAAGGGGTTGGGGTAGTTAGGATAAACCTGAAACGTTTTAGGGACCCATGCCTGGACTCCACTGGATAGAAAGGCTGTGTTCAGGCTCCCCGGCGAACCGTATCCTTCAGACGCAGACCAGTTTATTGCCAGGGCATTATCTTCACCAGGATTGATCAGTTCAAGCGTTGGTCCGTTTCCATCGGGGGCTTCGGGCCACGGATCAGAATCATCATAGCTGACCGTATCCATTAGCGCACCGTTTGAATCATATAATCTGATCAGTTCTCCACCGCCTTCTAACCCAAAACCAAGGTCTCCTATTATATTATTAACATCCTGGAAAAGTGCCTTAAAGGAAGCCGAATCTTCGCATAGAACAATGTATTGGTTCGGGGCAAGGGACATATTTTCAGGAAGGGTAAACACATGATCATCATTCTCATCCTTGAACTCCCAGTTGCCCATATCAATTATATCGGAAGTGGGATTGTACAGTTCCACCCAATCGCCTGGATCATGGTCATCAGCTGCATTATAATTAATCTCATTGATCACCAGCGTAGAGTCTGGTAGGGTTCCATAGTCGATCATATACTCATAGTATTCACGCTCTGCCTTTTGTGGGCTGAGCACTAGTGCGTCATCATTGCCTGCTCTGACATAATACTTTATATGGCTGCCCCCATCCTGAAACGGCATAACTGCACCAAAAAGATAATCGTTTGCTTCCGCGTCGTCATGCTCGCCATCATCGAACATGGGAAAAGAAATGAACCGAGTGCTGGACGGGTATTGTGCAGCCATTAGCTCTACTGAAGCGGCCCCTGCTACCACTGCCTGAATAACAACATCTTCTCCTGCAACAGGGTTTGTATTTTCCTGGTTGACATAAGAGATCACCGGTGCTGTCTTGGAGATCTCATTATGGCTCAATAAAAATTCAACGCGCGCATCGATCGTTGAAGTTATGCCGCACCAGTGGGATCCATCAGGTGCTATCAGATAATTATCAACATTGTATCGAAAATACTGGCCCTGTCCGAACGGTGGAAAAAGATTGGGATCATTTTCAGCATATGTCTCGATTGAATCTTGCATCCCATATGCGAGATCCTGTACGTATTGCACATTGTAAATATCATTTATAATGGTGCGCATATGGGCCGTGTAGATCTTTTTATACAGTGGGACACTCATCAATTGGCTAAAGAGCGGGCGTGCATCGACATTTTCAAACAAAAAAGGATCCCAGTTATAGACCCAGGATACATCGCCGCCCATACCCAGAATATCATTGATCTGGGCACCGCCAAACGTGTGATCTTTATCCCATGGGATCATCTCAAACTGGCCGCTGACCGTGTTTCGGTATAAATAATAATTATGCATATAGAGTCCTGTATAGGCATCCAGATCAGGCATAACATTAGATGCCGCAAATAACCATAGCACCAGATCCACATTAAGGATGGTCTCAATATTATCAATATCAAAATTTAAGGTGTAGATCAGTTCCAGCAGTTCGCTCCAGCCTGACTCTGATTTCAATTCATAGCCCTTCTGATAGGCGTAGGCATTGGAATCACTGCCATACCAGCGAAGGTCCGGCCAGGCATTGTAACTGGACCCATAATGAAACTGGGGCTCACACTTAAAGAATGTTCCTTCGTTATTCCCAAAGTGTTTGGTCAGGAACTGTGTGTTGACCGATTCAACAGAAACATACAAGCCCAACAACTCACCATTCACAGAAACGTTCATATACCCGACTTCGGATGTGGGGAGATAATACCCTTCCGTCAGATAGCCAATGGATTCTCTGACAAAAGTGGCATCAAATATGGAATTGGATAATTTTACTTTATTGTAGCCGAGCAGATCCTGGTCACCATGAACCAGGTTAAAATCAATATTAAGCGGAAACTTGGGACTGCCAACCGCTCTCGCCCACCAGAATGTTGAATTACCCTTGTAGCGCGCACCCACACTGTCTAGAGTGTCACCATTAAAAATAATGGTGGCTAGCTCGTAGGTTTTATCATCTATCTCCCATCGATCCTGTAAAATTTGATCATAATCAGAATTATAAAATTGAATATCCAGGATGTGGGCTTCGTACCGATCAAAAAGATCCTGGCCGAAAAGAATCCCGCTAATTATAAGTAGATGTGCAAACCGCGTCAATATGCTGCCCTATTCCTGATAAAAATCTAACTATTACATCTTTCACTAACAAAACTCCCTGATGGGCAAACCATGAGCGTGCGGCAAGGGTAAAAATTATTTCATTAGCACCATTTTCCTGGTCTGCCTGAAGCTATGTGCTGGGCTTGTGGAAGGATCACCTGTCTCTATTGTATATAGATAGACACCAGGAGATACAGCTGTGCCGGCATCGTTCCTGGCATTCCACTGGACAGACCTGTATCCGGCAGTCTGGCGGCTATTTATGAGTGTCTTTACCCGCTTCCCTAATATGTCGTAGATCGTTATATGCACATGTCCATCCTTCTGCAAGTCATATCGTAACGTGGTAAAAGGATTGAATGGATTGGGGTATGGCGGATACAGCCTGTACTCCAGCGGTGAAATTTCTTCATTCAAGGACAAGGGAGCCGTATAAGGCGACTCATACGCACCCATGTCCGGTGCGTTCCCACCATAAAATGCCGGTGTTAAATCTACCATGACACCTTCCATCCACATTTCTCCCGGAATCATTAAAGTGGGATCTATATCCACATTGATATATGCACTCCCAGCATCAATACAAGGGGATTCCGCTTGTAATCTCAAATCTTGATCGCTGACAAATAATGGGTCTGAATTCATTATTTCCACACCATCATATCCGTTTTCAATATTTGAAAAATAGGGGAATAAATGTGGGCCATATAAATTATCAGGTGTATTATTCCAAATAATTGAATTAAGAATTACGGCATAATTACCCATACTATAGAAATCCATTCCACCCCCTGAACCATCTGCCGTATTGTTGGCAAAGGTTACACTTTTAAATAATGTAGATACAAAATCCTCATGTGCAGAAAAACCACCCCCATTGCCAGTGGCATGGTTACCGGAAAAAACAACATTTTCAACGGTGACATGTGCTTCTCCCATCCAGGCGCCGCCAATTCCCTCCACCACGATTCCACCTCCGGAACTTGCCTGATTATTAGAAATAACCAGGTTTGACAGTAAGATATCCCCTGTCATTTCAATTTCGATGCCACCGCCTCTTCCGGTGGTATTGCCATTGGTAATTGTAAACCCGCTGATCTCGGATGGAGGAGATGCATCATCATCCACTTCAATGACTCTATTGGTTTGATTCCCATCTATGATGGTGGAATCGGGACCTGATCCAATCAATTTTAATCCGTCAATATCGGGCCATTGGATATTTTCAAAATAGATCCCGGGACTCACATGGATTGTGTAACCAACTTCTGCTGAATCCAATGCTTCTTGGATTGTAAGAAAATCTTCCGGAACGCTGATGACGGTCGTAATGGTGTTAATTAAGGTGGGCACCCAGGTATTTATCGC
>DTUG01000018.1 GCA_012964275.1 Fidelibacterota bacterium
GGATTGTAGGCACACTCCCCACTCCTATGGGTAAAGCGGGACATTGTGTTACACCACGTGGTTACTTTGCCCAGTAGCGGGGTTTTTTGTTTAATACTCATCATCATTGTTTTGCCATTCCTGTAATGCATTATCATTATCCATATAAACCGTAAACTTGTATGGACGGGTGTTTAATAGATAAAATCAAGCGATTATGAACGTACTCTCCGAAGGAGTCTTCGACAAGGCTTTCGTCATCCATTTCTTTTTGCTTTCCGCCTTGTCCATTCAAGCGGCAATGGTGTCTGGTGTGGTCCAGGACGACGAACTGAATCAATCAATTTCCGACGCAAGGGTAACTCTCTTCACGGAAAATCTGTCCGCCTTTTTTGAGACCCGAACCGATGTTGCCGGACAGTACAGCTTCAGCGGTATGGAATCCGGGCAATACCAGCTTGGTGTGGCGGCTCTCAGTTTTGAATATGAGGAAGTACAACTTGCCGTTGCAGGATCCGACATCACGGCAGATTTCTCACTTGATCCGGAAACGAATGAAGGCGAGTGGGAGATATTGGCGGAGTACACCGAGGATGCCATGGGCGGCACGAACATCGGCGTCCTCCTTGCCGATGGGCGAATCATGTACTGCCACGATACTCAGGACCCCGTCATTCTAGATCCTATTACAATCGAACTGTTTTTTCCACCCGAATCCCCCGAGCATCAGGGATGTGCCGCCGGATCCGTGCTATCTAACGGACGAGTGATTTACGTCGGCGGCACGGATCAGGAAAACTACGGTCCGGGAACCCAGCAGGTAAAATCGTACGACCCCATCACCAATTCTTGGATGTGGCACCCTGACCTTCTGGATTACCGCTGGTATCCTTCCATGGTTCAGCTTCCTGACGGCGCCCTGCTGGCGGCTGGGGGCGGAGGACTCGATAATCCAGTACGGATCAACACCTGTGAAGTGATGGATCCGGAGACAATGATGTGGTCCTTGGTAGACACCCTTGAAGTGGGGAACGATATTTCTCCCATTGTCCTCCTCTACACCGGCGAGGTGTTGATGTCGCACCGTCCGCCCCAGCTTTACAACCCAGAAACACAGCAGTGGCGTCTTGCGGCAGATTTCGTTCAAGGTCCCCGCAACCCTGACGGCGATCACGCCGATCACGAGATGGTGCTCTTACCCGATGGGAAGTGCGTCGCAATCGGCTACATGAGCTACACCCCGGGCGATGTGGGGAATCTCACAGAAATTTACGATCCTGTTGAGGATTCGTGGGAACTGGGCGCCAATTTCGATCCGGTTCGGTCTCGACCGGGCATACTTCTTCTGCCAGACAGAAAGATATTGGTTCTTGGAGGATATAAAGAAGATCCTGCTGATCCTACGCCTACGAACGAGTGGGGCTATATGGCTCTTGCCGATCTTTATCATCCAGCAACGGACTCGTGGCGACGGCTAGCTGATATGAATATCGCTCGGGAGGTACACATGCTGCCCATTCTGGTTCCAGACGGACGGATGATTGTCCTAGGCGGCGAGGGAGCGCCGGGTGTCGACCCGGAATTCAACCTCATCGAAGCGTTCACGCCCCCCTATTTGTTCCGGGGTGTTCGTCCAATCGTTTCCAACCTGAATCAGACAACCATCACAAGAGGAGACCAGCTCTCCTTCACCATAGAAAGAACCAACGAACCCACAAGCGTCATCCTGATGGGGACTAACGCCACCACCCATATGATGGAATCCGGCAACGGAAGATATCTTGAACTGGACTTCATTCAAATTGGTCAACAGATCATTGCAGACATCCCCACCGAACCAGTGAAAACTCCCATTGGACATTACATCCTCTACATCATGGTGGACGACATCCCATCCAATGGCACCATCATTAGAATTGTTTCAGAAGCCGACGAGTTGCCTGGAGATGTGAACGGGGATGGTGAGGTTAACATTCTCGATGTGGAGCGGGTTGTGGAGATAATTCTCGGTGATCCCGCCACCGAATACGAGCTATGGGCGGCCAACCTCAATCACGATACCACCATTGATGTATTCGACATTATTCTGCTGGTCGATCTAGCTCTTGCTGGAAATCAACTCCCCGAAGCTTGCTATCTTGAACCGGGTGCGGGGCCGTGCGATGGATACTTCCCGAGATACTACTTTGATCAGGATGAACAGGAATGTCAGGAGTTTATCTGGGGTGGCTGCGAAGGTGTGGTTCCGTTTGAAACACTTGAGGACTGTGGAGAAGCCTGCTCTTCATTCTGAGATTTGAAGAGTAAATTGATCTTCATCTCTACCTTTTTTCTCGGTTCCTTCCTAGCTGCCCTTGATGAAAGAGACATTGGTGTAGTTCTTGGCTACCCTCCCGTTCATTCCGCTAGCCTGTTTACCGATTCGGTTTCGACTGATTCGATATCTTCCGTGAACTGGTATACGGGACTCCATTTCGCCATTTGGCTCACTGTTGGATATCTCACAGAACTTGATCCGGTTTTATTTCTCGTTCTATCCATCGGCTGGGAGGTCACTGAACTATACCTGCCATATGAGTTCGTAAGAGAACCTCTGGGGAATAAGGTCTCCGATATCCTGGCGAACACGGCGGGATTCGTTATAGGAACATACCTTCGCAAGAACTATCTTCCTTGAGATAGTTGTTTGCAGCTGGCACGGAATTGGACAAAGATGGTAAACACAACTAAATGAAACGTCTCTGGCTCAATCAACCCCCGCCCAGTAGCGGGGTTTTTTGTTTGTGGGAGTGCAAGTTAGCGAACTGTATTTCTGAATAATATATTCTATTATTGTTTTCAGTAATTTTTTCCTTTAAAAGTTTTTCTATTGTCTGCTGCAGTTTTTCATATTCACCGTCTCCTTTTACATATTGACCCCCTGGATGGATATACCGCACAATACCTTTTCTATCTAATAAATATGAAACAGATGTCCATTTCCTGCGGTCATCTTTCAGCCACCACGCCGTGAGTGTTGTCCAGTCATGATCCACTGCCACAGGAAATTTGAATTTCAAATTTTCAACATATTCCTTGACTGTGTTTTGATCAAAAGGCATTTGTGATTTATGGTGGTAAAAACCAAGCACTTGCAAGCCATCATTTTCATATGTCTCATGGAATTCATTCAGGGCAGCTGATGAGTTAATGCAATTGGGACACGCTGGGCCTGTCCACCAGCGTACGAGGACAACTTGGCCTTGGAGCTTTTGGAGAGTTAAAGGTTTTGAATTAACCCAGTCGGAAACAGTCCATTCAGGAGGGTGTGTGTTTAGCGGCAGGGGTTCATCTTCTTTCTCTCCGCAAACGGTTATTGCAACCAATAACAATAATTGCAAAGCAAGCAGATATCTTTTGAGAACATTCAATACCAGGCAATTTAATATTGGTTCCGAAAAAGTCATATCAATCGTTCTTACCCGGTAATAAACAACGCTGCTTGTTAACCAACTGCTTACGGTAGTGCCAGGCAACTCCTGTTTCAGCAGAACAGTAAATGCCGGTTTTTACGATAGACAACGCGAACCAACTTGCGGAAACTTTGGATATTGTTCTAAATGGAGTTGATTTGTTAAAAAAGTAGGTCACTTGAATTGTTTAAGAATGATCATTAGCTTAAATTTGCTTTAAACAGAAATAAAGGAGATGATTATGGGGTGAAGGCCAAACATTACATTTCCCCATCTAATTCAATAACCATTCCATCCTTCAGCAGAGAGGTTCATCCAGTTAAAAAACTGGATCTAACCCCGACCCTTTGGATGTCAACCACCTAATGCTGAAGTTGAAAAAATTCATTCTTTTCTTTTTCCTTTCCATTATAGGATTTATTTTTCTCGCTTTTTATTCAAAATTGGAGGCGATCCCTGCATTTGCCCGCCAATATGGAAAACCGTGTCAAACCTGCCACGTTTCCGAGCCGAAACTGAATGCTTTTGGTGAACTGTTTCGGGCCAATGGATACCAACTTCCCGGGACGATCGAAGATACTGCACCCTGGTCCTGGACTAAGGTTAAGATCGCCGGTATGCTCCATGAAATGGCGGTAGACCGCATCATCGAAAGCCATATGCGGGCGGTACCGCCGCCGGGTTTGCCTCCGGGCAAGGAATATCACGTCAGATCATTCCGTGATGCCGGCGGCCACCTTTGGTTTGGTGGAACCCTTGGTAGAAATCTTTCCTTCATGACCTCTTTGGGCATCGAGCAGGAATTCAGCGTGCGTTCTGGCCGGTTCAGTTCAGCATCTCATGCTCACTGGGATTTTGCTTTTTTTCAATACAATAATCTTTTCAATTCAGGAACGGGAATGGCCAATATCAAATTTGGATCCTTCGAACTGGAACTCCCATTTTCTAATATACGCCGCTTGAGTTCTGCTCTGGCGCCCTATGAGGTTTACCGGATCCGTGGTGTCAAAGGATCCTTTAATCTGGATGCAACACAGGTAGGTATGTCCTTTAATGGATTAAAACATTTCGGTGTAAATTTTTTGCGGTATGAACTGGCGGTAGTGAATGGGACGAATAACAATTTTGATACCAATGTAGAAGTGGATTATTACACACGCCTAGCCTTTTCCCGAATATTCGATGGGATATTAAAACAGGTTCGGGTTGGCGGGCTGTTTTACCTAGGCGCACAAAATCTGCGGGACCTCTCCGGTAATCCCTATCCCACCGCTGATATGCTGGCTTACTGGGATGATGAATTTGGTATCAACGTCCATGTGGACCAGGAC
>DTUG01000019.1 GCA_012964275.1 Fidelibacterota bacterium
CTCTTGGTTCCATTGCGTTGGGAATCAGACGCTGATTGATCAGGTCCAGTTTGACCACATGATCCGCTTCTTCGAAAGCCTTGTCACAGGCTTCCCTGTCTCCCAAACCCCATTTGAAAGTGATATTGTTTTCAATTTCATCATGAACGAGGGGTTTTCCATCTTCCGTGGTGGCCTTAGCGCCAATGGTGGCCTCAAGAACTTCATAGTTCACTTCGATTAGATCCAGTGCATCTGCAGCAATATAGGGATCTTCAGCAACCACAGCAGCAACGCTGTCACCAACGTGACGCACCTTATCCGGAACCAGCGGCCAACGGTCTGGAATCTTGTTATCAGGCACCTGCCAAATGACGGGCATTTTTCCTACTCCACCATCAATAAGGTCCTGACCGATAAACACATCGATCACACCATCCATGGCCTTGGCAGCATCTGTGTTGATACCATTGATTTTCGCATGGGCGTGAGGGCTCCTAAGGATAGCCACGTGGGCCATATCTGGAAGTTTAATATTTGCTACATACTTCCCCTGACCCTGAATAAACCGGGGATCCTCTACTCTTTTTACACTTTTTCCAATATGTTTACCCATTATGCGCCTCCTTCCATGGACTGTGATGCAGATTGGATCGCTTTCACGATATTCTGGTAGCCGGTACAGCGACAGATATTTCCTTCCAGGCAATGCCTTATTTCTGATTCAGACGGATCCGGGTTCTGATCCAGCAGTCCTACACCAGCCATAATCATACCCGGTGTACAATACCCACACTGCAGTCCGTGCTCATCCCAAAAAGCCTGCTGCAGAGGATGCAGGTCACCATTGGTTGCCAGTCCCTCAATGGTAGTAATATCACTCCCATCCGCCTGGACAGCCAGTGCAGTGCAGGATTTTACCGCACAACCATCCATCATGATGGTGCAGGAGCCGCACTGGCTTGTATCGCAGCCAATGTTCGTACCCGTCAACCCCAGATGGTCACGCAGGAAATCTACCAGTAACATTCGCGCTTCCACATCTCCGGTGCACGCGTTGCCGTTCACTGTCATGGATATTGTATGAGCCATCATAATCTCCTATGTTTTTAATTGTTATTAGTCATAATTCAGGTTGGCTAGGCAGCAGCAGTGCCCATTATCCTGGTTTTAAAATTTTCGAATCCCTGATCCATCAGCTTCTTCCCTGTCGCCTCAATAAGGCGTTGCCCGACCCGGGCAATAATACCGGTCACCTTTCCTTCTGCAATAAAGGTAAAGCTCGTACCATCTTCATTGGAATGCAGTTGAATTTCGCCTTGGCCATCCATGGTCCCCTTTATTCCATTGCCGCGGACCCGAAACTTGTACCCGTTCGGTTCCTGTATATCAAACATTTCCAGGGTAGATTGAAATTTGCTGCTAAGCGGTCCAATCTTTACATCAATGTGAGCGGTATATTTATTGTTCCCCACGGATTCAAGTGCAGTGCAGTTGGGGAGAATTTCTGCTAGTATATCAGGATCCTGGATGGCACTCCAGACTTCCCTTTGTTCGATTTCTAAATGATATTTCTTTTCCAGGCGAATGGCCAAACACTACTCCTCTTTATTCTTAGCGTAGTACCTGGTATGTGGAACCTGGCGCGACTTGAGGGAAAAGGGTGTCTTAAGATATCAATTCCATATTTTATTGGCAAGCAAATTTGGTGCCCCAATAGTGGTATAATAGAAAATTTTCAATTCAATCTCGGTGAACACATTCACTGGGGACTCGCTCGCCAGAAACCAAAATTGCCCATTTCCAGATGGGAACCCGTTCCTTGAGTTCCCGGATAAAATAGGTCATAGCCTGCAGCCCTTCCTTGCGGTGCTGGGACCAGATAGCCACATGAAGACTGGCCTCGCCAATAGTGATTCTGCCCACCCGGTGCCGGCAGAAGAGGTCCTGTATCAGAAATTTTGCCATTGTTTCGTCTGCCAGGGATTGTAATTCCTGCTCCGCCATCCCTTCATAATGTTCGTACTCGAGGGCCAGTATGTCCTGTCCCTGCTCCGTCCCGCGAACCCGTCCGTTAAAGACTAGTTCAGCACCTTCTTCCCGGCGCGTATTGTCCGATGGAAATGGCACAATGGGTGCTGGTACAATTTCAGTTAAGACCACTTTATCCGCCCTGGACTGGTGGAATAAAGGCCACTTCATCCCCATCTTCAAGGTCCCGTGGCTCCTTTACATATATACGGTTAACAGCTGTACGGAGAAGGACTCCATCCAATTTTTTACCAGCGCGTTGGCGGACCCGTTCTTCCACATCAGCCGTAGTCTGGCCAGGGTTCAATTCCAGAGATAGTTCATCTGTTTCCAAGGCGTATTTCACCTGGGAAAAACATTTAACGGTAATTTTCATTCTTTTGTGCTGATGTCCATTATAGTTGTATTATGAGACAAGCCGTCGTAGATCAGAAGCCTGCCGGCAAGCGTTGGTTCAATACCCGCGATCAGCTTCACCGCCTCCAGAGCCTGGATATTACCAATAATACCAGGCAGCATCCCCAAGATACCGGCCTCTGCGCAGGCTTCGCCACTGGCAGGTGGCTCCGGAAAAAGATCCCTGTAACCGGGGCTGCCGTGGTGGTTTAATACAGCCACTTGACCCTCAAAGCGATACAGCCCGCCGTAAACCATGGGAATTCCAAGTACTCGTGAAGCGCGGTCGATCACCAGCCGGGCCCGGATCGTATCTGTAGCATCAATGATCACATCTGCACCATTTAAGTGCTCCTTCGCATTACCACTTACCAGCGTTTCCGGTACTGTCTCCAGGATAACCTGATCGTACTGAGTACCCAAACGCCTTGCCGCTGCGGTAACCTTTCGGCTTCCAATGTCATCCGATCCATATAGAGGCTGTCGATGCAGGTTGGAAAGCTCAACCCGGTCACCATCAATCAGCTGCAGCGATCCCACACCCGCGGCAGCCAAAATGCTGGCTGCGGGACAGCCCAGACCACCGAGACCTACAACTGCAATTCTGGCGCCGTTCAATTTTATCTGCCCGGCAATTCCTAATTCCGGCAGGGCCGTCTGGCGAGACCAGCGGCTGAGATCCTCTTTTTCTGTTTGCAGTGCTTCCCAGGCCAGGGCACCGCCCAAAAGGCTGTAAGCATTGTCCAATTCCCGTTCAAGGATAATGCCTTCCGTTACCACCCCGAACTGACAAACCAGTACCAGGGGCTGGCCATTTGTTGAGGGCAGGGCATCTACAGAGCTAGCAACAGGCTCTAATGCACTCAAGGGGAATTCCTGTCGTTGTTCTTCCGTGCGAATGTCTATTGTCTGAAAGGATCGTCCCTCTTTCACCCACTGCTGCAGTTCATTGGGCGTAATAATCATGTAATTGTTTTCCATGGGAGAATCCGTATCCGCACAGGTTCTCCCGCAGCTAGATGTCTATCACCGGGAACACTTTGAATGATACAATTGGCATCCAGGGAGGAAGACAGCATGTGGGAGCCAACTTTTATGGAAGGCTTGCAGACCAAGCGGCCTTCTTCCAGCCAGGCCTGTCCAAAAAGAAAGCGGGTCTTTTCCTTCTCCCTAGGAAAAGAGGTTGTTAAAATGGCAGGAACCAATTGTTGATCTTCTCCTCCTTCTATCATGTTAAGGACCGGCCAAACCCATTCCATAAAGCCGATAAAACAGGAGACCGGGTTACCGGGCAATCCAAAAATCATAGTATCTGAATTCGTACCAAAGAATAGCGGTCTCCCTGGTTTTTGAGACACTTTCCAGAAATGCTCTTTCACTCCAAGTTCCAACAAAACATCGCGCACATAATCATACCGTCCCATAGAGACACCGCCGGAAGAAATAATGACATCACACTGTTCCAGCGCCCGGGATAAAAAGAGTTTCAAAGCCTGGCGGTTATCTGCAATAATCTCCTGCATCATAATCTGCGCACCCTGCTTGCTCGCCAAATCTGCGAAAACAAATAAATTGGAATTATAAATTTTTCCAGACTCCAGAGGCTGGCCAGGTTCTACCAGTTCATCACCAGTAGCGAACAGGGCAACCCTTGGAGTACGATAAACCAGTGCTTCGCCGTAGCCAAAAGTAGCCATGGTACCCAGCTCCGCTGGGGTGATCTCTTGATGCTGCCTGATCAGTACTGCCCCTTCTGCAATCTCTTCACCCTTATAGCGGATATGTTTACCAGGCTTTGCTTCCAGAAATATTTTGACCGTATCGCCATTATCGTAGCCATTGGTGTCTTCTACCATCACCACCGCATCTGCCCCATCAGGAACGGATGCTCCAGTCATACACTGTGCACATTCTCCTTTACCCACTTTCAGGTTGCCTGGTTCTCCCGCAGCAATACCACCGATCAGTTTTAAAGATACTGGATTATCTTTTGTTGAGCCGATGGTGTCGCCAGCCCGGACTGCAAAACCATCCATGGCTGAATTATCAAAGCGCGGCATGGGAAAAGATGCTGCAATATCTTCAGCCAAATAACGTCCTCTGGATTCTTGTAAAGGCACTGTCTCCTTATCAAGAAGCTTAATACGCTTTGCAATAATCTGTTTGGCGTCTTCTACAGTGATCATATCGTTACCTGAAGTAAAAAATTTCTGATCAATGGCCTTCGCCCTGCATCATCTGGAAAGCATGGAAAATGGTTGGTACCAGGACCGTAAGTCCGTCCCTGGCTGCTCCAGGCAACCTGA
>DTUG01000020.1:0-4075 GCA_012964275.1 Fidelibacterota bacterium
ACCGTTCATGATATCTTCCATTTTAAAATACGAATCCTATTCCTGTTTGAAATATTATTCCAGTTGCTATTTTTTTCTTTCTCATTTGCCGCTACTATCAATGTTCCAGCAGACTCTTCCACTATTCAAGCAGGTATTAATGGTGCCAGTAATGGGGATACGGTTTTAGTTGCGGCTGGGACTTACGTTGAGAATATCAATTTCAGCGGAAAAAACATTGTGGTTGGTTCCCTAATACTGACTATCGGAGACACAGCTTACATATCTCAAACTATTATTGATGGCAACCAAAGTGGGAGTGTTGTGACAATTGACAGTGGTGTTGATTCAACCGCGGTTTTGGCTGGTTTTACAATTACGGGAGGTAATTCTTACGACGGAGGAGGGGTTTACTGTTCTTCTTCTTCCCCAATTATAGCCAATAATATCATTATTGAAAATGTGTCAGAAACCTATGGTGGAGGGATAAGTTGTAATTATTCTGCCGCTATTATTATTAATAATACAATCAGATTAAATTCATCATCTTACGGTGGGGGAATCTCTTTTGACCGCTACACATCTTCAGTTATTACTGGAAACAATATTACGAACAACAATGCGGAAGAAGGTGGTGGGATTGGTTGTTTCGTTTTTTCTTCACCATCAATCACAAACAATACTATCTCTGAAAACTCAGCTGATACAAAAGGAGGAGGAATTTATTGTTATTATAATTCTTCAGCCACCATCACTAACACAATTATTTGGGATAATACTGCCTCTTTAGGATCAGATATTTATGTTTATTTCAGTGACCCATCTATCAATTATTGTGATGTGATGGGTGGCTGGGATGGTGAAGGCAACATCGATGCTGACCCACTTTTCTGCAACATTGATAGCGGTGACTATACCCTAGCAGCAAACTCGCCCTGTGTTGGCACTGGTGAATATGGTGTAAACATGGGTGCATTTGGAGTTGGGTGTGGAACAATACTATCAGTTGACGATAATATAATTCCGCAAAAATTTGCCCTCTACCAAAACTATCCCAACCCATTCAACCCTGTGACAACATTACGCTATAACTTGCCAGAAGATGCATTGATATCCATAACCATCTATGATATGATGGGTAGACAGGTTAAAACGCTTATAAATAGCATGCAGGCCGCTGGCTACAGGTCTATCCAATGGAATGCTACTAATGATGCTGGTTCACCTATGTCTGCGGGAATATATTCCTATATGATACAGGCAGTTGAGTTTAGACAGACTAAGAAGATGGTGCTGCTGAAATAAGCCCCACACGAAGGGATAGGATTTAAGCAAGAGCCCCGCCCAACGGGGTTTTTTGTTTGCGGGGATGGTGTTAGATTTAGTCTCGCCATGAAAAAAGTGTCTTTTTTATTCATTCTTCTTGTCCTGGCTTTTTTTACAGGATGCAAGGAAGTTCCGCTCTATTTCAGGTCGGTCCAGCCACGAAACGGCACACAATTTAATGGTGATTTGTCTCAATATCTGATTAACAATTATCCCAAAACATTGTCTTCATATGACAATCATTCTCTTTTGCTTGATGTTTTAAATGACACCTTAACTGGTATAGAGATCAATCGACATCAAAACAACGCAGAAATGAAACTGGGATTTTTTAACGGTTTAATCTGGAGCGAGGAGTTTGACCTTTCTGATAGTTCTTTTATGAAGCTTTGGTTCGATAAAGAAATAGATAACTATGTTATTTTAGAAAAAGAGAATATTGCCTGCTTTAACTATGAAAATGATAAAGGGTATTTTGAAATTGATATGATTCTCGAAAGAAACCGAATTGACGGCAATTTAATAGTTCATGATAGACCATTTTCCGTGGGAAAGGAAAACCCTTTGAAGGATTTTGATGGGTTAATTTCCTATAAGAGAAATATATTTGATTTAGCTGTAGTGGATATTAATGACACCTTAAAAACATACTCCACTGATCCAAGTTATATGGGATTTCGATGGCTGTTAAATCAAGTGTCCGACGATGGAGATTTTCCATTTAAGTATTTATATGCTGCTAAACTTCTTAATGCTTTTGAAAATCGAATTAAAGCAGATAGCAATAAGTATATGGATATAAAAGAATTTCTGAATTTTTAATAATTATTTTAAACAATTGGTAATTTAACATTCCCTGCAGGTCGATGATTTTTCTTAATAAGGCTAACGCAGATAATGCTATTGTTTTATTAGATTAAGGCTCACCGTGAAAAATTTAGGATTATTATTTATAGTATTATCGTTTTGGTTTTCTTGTGAAGAACCGGTCACTCCAAGATGGTGCCAAAAATAGTTATGATTAAAACTGCAGAAGTTATACTGCCGTGCCCAGTCCTAGATGATACAGTTTCTTTTTTTATTGAAAAGCTCGGTTTTCGTCTTGAGTATATTTTCCCTGCAGACGCGCCTCGGGAAGCAGTCATAACTGGGTTTGGGATTCGGCTGCGGCTGGAGCAGGGTAGGTCCGGTCCTGCTGGTTCCCTGTCTTTAAATTGTGACGACCCTGAAACAATTTCTGATGGCGAAATGGTTTTGACCGCACCCAATGGCACTCAAATTGCCCTGATTGAGTCAGATCCGCTTCTTAAGATCCCGAAGGGTAATCAATCTTTTACGATATCCAGGCTTCGTGATGATGCGGTTTGGAATGCAGGGAGGGCAGGAATGCAATACCGTGACCTTATCCCGGACCGCCGGGGAGGCCGTTTCATAGCTTCCCACATTCGCATTCCTGATGGCGGCCCTGTGCCGGATTATGTTCATTACCACAAGGTTCGGTTCCAAATGATTTATTGTTATAAAGGTTGGGCAAAGGTTGTGTATGAGGACCAGGGCCATCCTTTTTTATTCAATACGGGGGATTGTGTTCTTCAGCCACCGGAAATGAGGCACCGGGTTCTTGAAAATTCGTCCGGGTTCGAGGTGATTGAGATAAGTTGTCCCGCAGAGCATTTAACTTTTGCTGACCATGATTTGACCTTACCGACAAAGACCATAAACAAAGATCGTGTTTTTGGGAGTCAGCGATTTGTCCATTTTAAAGCCAAAGAAGCATCGTGGTCATCCTGGAGAATTGATGGGTTCGAGTATTGTGATTTAGGCATTTCTAGAGCAACTGAGGGATTAGCTCATGCTCAGCTTGTGCGCCCACTATTAGTGATGCAGTCAATCGCATCTAGCCATAAGGTGGATTTCCATTTCATTTTTTTACTTTCAGGCACAATGAAGATAAAATGTAATGATCACCAATCACACTCCCTGAAATCTGGAGACTCAATCGTTTTACCATCCGAAATCAGCCATTCATTTTCGAAGTGCTCAAAAGACTTAGAATTCCTTGAAGTAGTCTTACCCGTTAATTAAACAAGATTAATGATCTCTCGGGTCATCAGCAAAACACGAAGCGCATTATGGTTAGGTTTTTTGTTTGAAAAAGTTCTGGTAGATTTAACCTATAATTCAAACTAGGGTTAATCAAATGAAAAATTTCTTTCTCGCGATACTTGTACATATAGTGATGGCTGTAATAATCATAGGTGCAATTGTGCTCATGAGCTCTTAATCATCAAGATAGTAACTAAAGTATAATATGATTTGAAAAAATCATTTTACTTGGGATTATTATAGTGCTTTGTAATATATAGATGATCACAAAATTATTTCCAACATATGGAAGGAAGAACCATCATCGATTATATTCTGTTGGTAACATTTTAAACACAAACATATTGCATTATATTTATTAGATTATCAATAGTTGAAAGGGGTTTTCTTTGGAGAGAAACATACAATTACTTGGCGTCGGAATAATGGTTGCCTCATTAATTATCGCAATATTTTCCTTTTCCAAAGATGCAGGGCCGGGAGTTTCTGAAATTACGAAATGGGCACTGCCTATTGGATTGATCATTATGGCCGTTGGCGACTGGCTGGAAAAAAGCCAGCAGGAATAACTTCACCCCGATTCATCAGGGGTTTTATTATTTTTTTATACGTTGATCCCTACAAAGATGGTATCTCCATCAGTGTACCAGGCATCATATGCATC
>DTUG01000020.1:4085-4644 GCA_012964275.1 Fidelibacterota bacterium
CGTTGATCCCTACTAAGGAATATGGCACCAACCAGGGTCAAGTTGGTCATCCCAGTTCTATTATTGTGTTTTCAGGTTAAAGCCGAGAAATATGGTAGTCATCATGTGCCCGATCCATACCGGGAAGTAACTGCAGCCCGTATCGGGGATTATCCCTATCCGACCAACCCCATGAATGATAGGGCTATCGGATTTCTGTTGCAGGGGAAGGTACAAAGTGCTATTTCTAATTATGGCAATTTCATCAATTGGGACGAACACCCCATGGGACTTTGGGGTGAATATACATACCTGCCTTCTGTTGCCTTTTTGGCTGGTATACCAGGGCAGTCTTATTCATCCAATTATAGTTGGTCTAATGTAGAGTCTGTTATAGATGATGATGGCATTATACTTTATACCATTTGGGAGTCGATGGATGCATATGATGCCTGGTACACTGATGGAGATACCATCTTTGTAGGCATTCTTTTTAATGCCGATGAAGATTACGGCCGCTGGGAACCGGACAGCGTTTCCAGAAAACTGTCCGCTGATCAGATCACCGATGCCTACCAGT
>DTUG01000021.1 GCA_012964275.1 Fidelibacterota bacterium
AACCTAATATCTTCAGGTTCTGTTGCTGCGGAAGCAGCCGGGTTCCGCCACCCACAGTCCCAACAGTAAGTGATGGTAGCGTCAGTCGGCACGCCAATCCATTATTGTCAGCTGGTTCAGTTTGAAAATGGCCTATGGAATTTTCTGCCACGCAGGCTGTATCCTGACCGGTGGCCAGATAAATAGCTGTTAAGGCGTTGGAGATATGTAGATGAGTGCCGGTGGTACCAGCCATGGCGCTGATTGTTGGACCCGGGCGCTGCAGTTTTTGCACAAGATCTGTGGTGATACCAAGAATACGTTTCATAACCGAATTTTTGAGGACTGTTTCAGCAACTACACTATGCCCGCGGCCAAGGATCATATTTCGGGTAGATGCTTTCTTATCGCTGTTAAAATTAGATTCAACCATGTAATTATATCCGGTTTCTTCCTTGATGTAATCACAGGCAACTTGTGCCGCCAAGGTTACCATATTCTGTCCCGCGGCATTCTGAGTATCTAGCACAATATCCAGTATCAAATAATTCTGGATCGGGTATTGATCGATCCTTAAAACTTTACCAAACCGTGTTGTGGATTCAGCGATTTCTATGATTTTATCCTTATTCTTATTTATCCAGTTCATGAATTCAAATGAATCATTAATATTATCAAAGAAGAATACGGGTGCACGGGATAGTTCCTGTTTTATATGCCGAACCCGTATCCCGCCGGATGCGAAGGTTGCATACATACCCCGGCTCATGGAAAGAGCCAGGGTTCCTTCTAAGGTAGAGACCGGAACAAAAAATTCTCCTTGGGCGTACTGGCCATCCACCAGTAATGGGCCTGTGATGGCCATGGGCAGTTTCATAAACCCGATATGATTTTCGATGATTCCTTTCAGGTCCTCCGGGTTATTCATCGGCGGGTCCTGAAAATCGATGTCCTTTTTTTCCTTCAGCCACTTAATTCGGCGTTCGGTATCTTCCGGGTCATAACCCCGGGGTATTCTATTGTTATTTCCGTTTTTTGGCTCAGCCATAATGGGATTCAGCTTTATACAAAATCACAAAATATCGGGCAGGCGTTTTTTCAGGACCGGTCTTTGTTTAATAGAACGGTGGTGGCCTCCCGCTTACAGCAAACTTCCTTGATCCTGACACCAGGTGCCAAAAAAGGCCTGTTTTTTGTAAACGGAGTACAGCCTCCTCTTAATACTGTAGATCCTGAAATAACAGAACCTGCCCGAGAGTTTTCAAAGATATGTCGGAAATTATTCCCGAATATTTTCCGATAAAACATTATTTAATTGGCAGTTTAAGCTGATTTTCCGTACTGGCCACAACCACGGCTACGGATGCATCGCCGGTGATGTTGACTACAGTGCGCATCATGTCCAGGATCCGATCCACGCCCAGAATGAGCGCGATCCCTGCGCTGGGAATCCCCACCGCTTCCAGAATAATGACCAGCATAATGATTCCCGCTCCCGGAACGGCGGCCGTGCCGATCGAAGCCAGAACGGCGGTTAAAATGATGGTCAACTGAGCGCTTAGATCAAGGCCCAGTCCCAGGGTCTGGGCGATAAAAACAGCAGCCACAGCCTGGTAGAGGGCCGTCCCATCCATATTGATGGTGGCGCCTAAAGGCAGGACAAAAGAGGAGACTTCTTCGGAAACGCCGAGTTCATTTTCACAGCACTCCATAGTGACGGGCAAGGTGGCACCGCTAGAACTGGTTGAAAAAGCCAGTAATTGTGCCGGTGCTATTCCCTTGTAAAACGTCTGGATCGGCATTTTTGTTAAAAATTTTAGGAGACAGGTGTAGGTTACGACCATATGGATCAGGAGCCCGATAATGACCGCCAGCATATAATAACCCAGGGCGCCCAGCAGTTCCATGACCTGCCCCAGGTTATCCCCGGCAACTTTATTGATGGTTTGGGCGATAAGAGAAAAAACACCCAGTGGAGCCATTAGCATAATAATGTCCACCAGCTTGATGATAACATTATTCAATCCCTCAAAAAAGTCCAGGACCGGTTTCGATTTTTTCTTGGGGATTTGGATTAAACCTATGCCTACGAAAATGGCAACAAAAACGATTTGCAGCATATTGCGGTTGCTGGTAGCTGAATAAAAAACGTTACTGGGAACCATATCCACGATAGGCTGAAGCGGTCCTCTCTCCTTTACCTTTTGTGCTGAGCCGGTCCGCGAGTCTGCTTTATCCCGATACGTGTCTTGAAGTTGGGTCTTCATATCTACCGGAACCTGCTCGCCAGGCTGCAGTGTATTCACCAGAACCAGGCCGATGGTTACGGAAATCGTAGTTGTGACCAGGTAAATAGCAATCGTTTTACCACCAATCCGCGAAAGTTTCCTCAAGTCAGAAAGGGATGCTACACCGGTGATCAATGAGGACAGGACCAGGGGTACGGCAATGAGTTTCAGAAGGTTTATGAAGATTGTACCAAATGGCGCGATCCAATCTGATGTGAATGAGCCCCAGCCGGCCGCAGCACTGATTATGCCGTAAACCAGCCCGAGAATCAGGCCAATGATGATCTGCAAGTACAAAGGCAGCTTCTTCATGGTATGATTTTTATCATAATGACTCTAAATTTA
The DNA here is from genome assembly GCA_012964275.1 of Fidelibacterota bacterium. Classification (GTDB taxonomy): domain Bacteria; phylum Fidelibacterota; class Marinisomatia; order Marinisomatales; family UBA1611; genus UBA1611. Next base: position 2,613 of record DTUG01000021.1, read on the forward strand.
ATTGCGATGGACCCATTTACGAATTATTCAATTTAATTTTTTGCGGTCAGAGTCTGCGACTGATCTATTTATCCATATAACCCAGGGCAGTACCGATATCAGTTGTGGGTTGCTGGCAGGCAAAATTCTCGCAGACATAGATGGTTGGTTTATTATCCTTCATTAGGTGGGACTGGATCCAGGGGGCAGCTTTTTCAAGGGTTCCGGGGCTGGACATATCTTTAAACAGGATCACCCGGTGGGGAGTATAATGCTCTTGTATGGATCGCAGGATTGCAGCTGTTTCCGGTTCGCCCTTTTTACCCACCAGTATAATCTCCTTGGGTTTTTTTTGATCGAACATGAAGGCGCTGAGCATGTAAGCATGACCAGTAGGAGCACGGTTGGCAATATTGGAAAAGGACCGAAAAATGTTATCTGCCAGTTCTGTCCATTTGGAATCGCCGGTAAACCTGGCCAGGCGAATGCAATCCATGGCAGCCACGGAGTTTCCGGAAGGGATTGCGCCATCATAACTATCCTTGGCTCGGACCATGAGCTTTTCGGCATTATCCGGACCTATGAAGAATGCGCCGCCCTTTTCATCTGCAAAGTCGGTTACCATGGTCTCACCCAATTCTAAGGCAGAGTTCAGGTAGGATGGATCAAAAGTCGCTTCATAAAGGTTCAGAAGTCCCCAGATCATAAAAGCGTAATCATCCAGGTGGGGCGGGATACCGGCCACACCCTGGCGGTAGCGTTTCATGAGCCTGCCATTCTTGTCCTTCAGATTTGCCAGTAAAAAACGAGCCGCTTTTTCGGCAGCTTTTATATAGATGTCATCATCCAATACAGCGCCGCCCAGTGCCAGGGCAGCAATCATCAGCCCGTTCCAATCGGTGAGGATCTTATCATCCTTCAGAGGGTGGATGCGCTGTTCCCGGTTATCGAATAGAATCTGTCTCTGCTGCTCTATAAATGATGTTAGCTGATCGAAGGACATATTCATCTTCTTTGCTATATCCGGCAGCCCCTGGGGCAGATAAGGAATGTTGTTTCCGGATGAATGGCCCGTAGCTTCATCTCTAAAATTCCCTTTTGGACTAAATCCAAATATTTTTAAGAATTTTTTCCCGTTCTCCTGGCCCAGAAGTTCAATTATCTCATTGTTGCTCCATACATAGAATTTCCCTTCTTCCCCTTCACTGTCGGCATCTTCAGCAGAATAAAAACCGCCTTTAGCATCGGTCATGTCTCTCAGAACGTAGGTGAAGATTTCGCGGGCAACATCAGCATATTCTGTTTTTCCTGTGACCTGGTAAGCTTCCAGATACGCCATGGACAGCATGGCCTGGTCATAAAGCATTTTTTCAAAATGGGGAAGGAACCAGCGCTTATCCGTGGAATAGCGGTGAAACCCCAGGCCAACATGATCGAAAACACCACCAAGCCGCATCCAATGCAGGGTCGTTTCAACCATGTTTAAAGCGGCAGGTTCTTTAAATATATGATAATAACGCAACAGGTATATAAGATTGTGAGGCGATGGAAATTTTGGTGCCCGGCCGAAACCCCCATATTGCTCATCAAATCTTTTAAGATACTCCCCGTAAGCGTCATTCAGAATGGTCTCATTCCAGTAAGCGCCCAGCTTACTGTTATTGACACTGGTTAAGTATTCTCGTACCCGCTGGATCGTGTTCTGGATATCGCCCTGTTTATTTTTCCAGGCATTGGCCATGCCGGGGATCAGTTCCATCATTCCCGGTCGTTGACCGCGGCTATTTTTGGGAAAATAGGTGCCGGCAAAGAAAGGCTCCTTGTCCGGGGTCATTATAATGGTCAGGGGCCAGCCGCCGCTACCGGTCATTGCCTGGCACACGGACATGTAGAGATGATCCACTTCCGGCATTTCTTCCCGGTCTACCTTGATCGATACAAAACTGGTATTCATCAGGGCAGCCACTTCTTCATCTTCGAAAGATTCATGCTCCATCACATGGCACCAGT
>DTUG01000022.1:0-1674 GCA_012964275.1 Fidelibacterota bacterium
TGCCCCATGCTTTACTTTGATCATAGTGCTACTACACCTTTACGCTCTGAAGTAAAGGAATTGATGCAATCCATAAATGAGGCTTATTATGGAAATCCATCCAGCATTTATGCTTTAGGACGAAAAGCACGATCAATTATAGAAACCGCCAGGAAACAGGTTGCTAATGCGATCGGAGCCTCCTCAGACCAAATTTTGTTCACCAGCAGCGGGACAGAAGCCAATAACCAGGTTTTATGGACGCTGATATTCTCTAGTAAAAAACATGTTATTGCTTCCGCTATTGAACACCCTGCCATTTTAAAGGTATTAAATAACCTTGGGCCGTTAGGTGTAAGCCATACTTTATTACCAGTAAATAATTCAGGAATTGTCAATCTTTCAGCGTTAGTTCCTGCGCTGCAGAAAGACACCGGGTTGATTTCAATCATGCTGGCAAACAATGAAGTGGGATCTATCCAACCAATTGAAGAAATAGTCAGAATTGTGGGACAGTATAACATTCCTGTTCACACTGATGCTGTTCAAACCTTGGGTAAAATACCAATCGATATAAATTCCTTGGGTGTAGATTTTCTGAGTTTGTCAGCACACAAATTTTATGGGCCTAAAGGGGTCGGTGTTCTGTTTGTTAAGGATAAGAAAAAAATTAAATCACTGATGATCGGAGGAAGTCAGGAATCTGGTTTGCGGGCAGGAACAGAAAATGTTGCCGGTATTGCGGGGCTCGGACTTGCCGCCAAGTTGGCAAAGGATAAGTTATCATCCCACTCTGAGCATTTGAAGAAACTGGAAACAATCTTCAGAAAAAAGCTGGGTAAAATTAATCCAAATTTAGTTTTCCATGGCGACCATCACCATTGTTTGCCTGGTTTAATCAGTCTATCATTTCCCGGTCAGAAAGCTGATATACTTATGGCAAAGCTGGACCGGTATGGACTTGCAGTCTCCAGCGGATCAGCCTGCAGTGCCGGTACCGTAACACCTTCTGCTGTTCTAAAAGCCATGAATGTGGATGATTCTTTAAATACCGCCACTCTGAGGATCAGTTTTGGAACTGGAAATACGCGAGATGACGTCGAAGAATTACTGTCCGGTCTGAAAAAAGCTTTGAAACCATAATACCAATGGCTGAAACAATCATAATTGGCATGAGTGGTGGGGTTGACAGCGCAGTCGCAGCAGCGATGATGGTCGAAGAAGGTTACACGGTGGAAGCAGTCTTTATGAAAAACTGGAATGAAAGCGATACGGAATTTTGTACAGCCACTGAAGATTATCACGATGCACTACAAGTTTGCGAAATCCTTGGTATCCCCCTACGATCTGTTGACTTTTCCGATGAATACTGGAATAAGGTATTTCAACTATTTCTGAAAGAATGTCAAATCGGACGAACCCCTAATCCAGATATCCTTTGCAATAAGGAAATAAAATTTCGAGTTTTTTTAGATCATGCTCTCGATCTGGGTGCCTTGCGTATCGCAACGGGGCATTATGCTTATATTAATCAAACGAATGGCTTATACCAACTTTGCCGCAGTGCAAATACTGAGAAAGATCAGAGTTATTTTCTGTACGCTTTGAATCAAGACCAATTATCAAAAAGCATTTTTCCGATTGGAAACTGCAAAAAATCTAAAGTCAGACAAAAAGCTCGTGAGCTTGGATTCC
>DTUG01000022.1:1774-20937 GCA_012964275.1 Fidelibacterota bacterium
GATTTAAATACTTTAATCGTTGGGCAGGGACATGATCACCCGGAGTTATATCATTTGTTACTTACAGCATCCCAAGTGCACTGGATTTCCGGATTGCATCCAAGCAAAGAAGAATTGACTGCTAAAATACGCTATCGAGCAGAGGAAGTTGCCTGTAGACTTATAGAAAATAAAGAAGATAGCCTAACAGTTATGTTTGATGAACCTCAGTTCGCAATAACACCTGGTCAATCTATTGTCTTTTATGATCAAGAAGTGTGTTTAGGTGGGGCGGTCATCGAAACCCGGACTCACTCATTAAAATAAATATTATGTTTATCATTGTTGGTAGTTTTGGAACAAATAATTTTTTATTAAATTCATTTTACATATGCGGCAATTTATAAGAACATTCCTCTTGATCATTTTCACTGGTGGTCTAGTCTTGGCACAGTTCAAAGCCAGCAGGCCAGAAATGTCTGTTCCAACGAACCTCAATGGAGAACTGGACTATTCCAGGTTGTCTTTATTTGATCCGGATCGATTTGATATGCAGCATGGTTTCACCATGTCCATGATGTCCGTTGGCGGACAATCAGTGTCTTTAGCCGGCTATACCAACAATTTGACCTACTGGGCAACTGATAATTTGCGGTTAGATGCTAACATTCTGTTATATCAGCCAGTTATAAATGCCATGAATGGAGGATTAACCCCAGGGGGTTCTTCCTTAGAACTGGTTTATGATGCTGGCCTTATTTATGCTCCTACTAAAAATTCTTTTTTGGAATTTCGATTTCAAAATATCCCATATTACCAAAGGTATCAAAATCACTCACCATTCCATCTCAGGATGCGTTAATCTGTGTCCCCCCGCAAACGGAAAAACCGCCAAAAAAAATCAGAATCATTAGGAATGGCTTTAAATGCTGCCATTGCAGTGGCAGGTATTATCCTACTTGGGTTTATTTATTCCTTTTCTAAGAACCAGATGCACCAAGGTGTACCTATTGCTGTAACATTTCCGGAAACACCCGCACGACCGATCTTGGCCAAGGATGTATTTATTCAAAACCCGATACTGAATATAAAAGTTGAAGTGCTAAACGGCTGTGGGGTCCTTGACCTGGCCGCCAGAACAACAGAATTTCTTCGCTCACAACAGATTGATGTGGTTCGATCAGATAATGCCGATCACCATCAGTACCAGCATACGCTGATCATTCAACGCAATGAAAGGGTAGAAAGCCTTCAAAAGGTAGCTGCTTCTTTAGGTATTAATGTAACCGACAGTAGTCATGTGCAAATTATCCCAGATGAATCGCTTGGGATCGATGTGACCGTTATTCTTGGAAAGGATTACACAACCCTGACTAAATTGGAAGATTTTATTTCCGTTAATCCCTGATTTGCCGGATCAGTCCCCAGCATCTAATTCATCCGCCGCTCTGGTGGAACAAATAGCAGAACAAGCATTAGAGAAAAAAGCCGAAGGCGTCATTTCGCTGGACCTAATTGAATTAACATCGCTAACGGATTATTTTGTTATTTGTTCAGCAAATACAGAACCGCAAATCAAAGCGATATGTGATAATATACGTAAAGGAACAATTTATAAACCTTGGCATATCGAAGGTTATGAAAAACTGCACTGGGTACTCATAGATTATATTGATGTTGTCGTGCATGTTTTTCGCACGACTGAAAGAGAATACTACAATTTAGAGAAATTGTGGGCAGATGCGCCGCGGATGGAGTTTACTGATTAAGAAGCTGAAAGCGATCTTAATTGAATCAATTCGAGCAGCCCTTTCTGCCCTGAATTTTCCCGAAATGGATTTCACACTAGCACCACCAAAAGCAGAAAAGTTTGGCGACATATCCACCAATATTGCCCTGCTGCTCAGTAAAGACCTCAGTCAACCACCGCTTGATATAGCTGAGATCATCGCTGAAACCCTGAAAAAAGAAAAATTGAATCATATTGATGATATCACAGTAAGTCCTCCTGGTTTTATCAATTTTTTAATTGATGCCTCTTTCTATCAAAATTCAATTATAACAATCTTGGAGAAAAATGATCAATATGGTCGTGGTGGCACCGGTAAAGACAAAACCGCAAATGTGGAATTTGTCAGTGCCAATCCTACCGGACCATTAACCGTAGGTCATGGAAGGAATGCAGTCCTTGGGGATACTGTTGCAAATATCCTAGAATGGCATGGATTTCATGTAACTCGGGAATATTATTATAATGATGCCGGTCAGCAAATGCAGATACTGGGAGAATCAGTTTCTGCCCGTTATTTCGAACTTATTGGGAAGGAAAATGAATTCCCCGAAAATGGATATCAAGGTAAATATATTGTAGAGATTGCACGAAACATTTATGAAGCGCTGGGCAATGATATCAGCAAAAATGACCCTCGATTCCGAACAGAGGCTGAAAAAATAATCTTTGAAAAAATCAAGACCAGTCTCGATAAGCTGGGCATTTATTTTGATCAGTTTACCAAAGAAAAAACTTTCTATGAAACCGGAGCGATCAAACAACTACTTGAAGATCTGAAATCAAAAGATCTGATCTATGAAAAAGAGGGGGCTACCTGGCTTAAGGCTACAGCACTGGGCAGAAAACAGGATCGGGTTTTTATCAAAAGTTCCGGCGAGCCTACATATCGATTGCCCGACACTGCTTACCACCGGGAAAAAATCAGCCGTGGATTTAATCTAATTGTCGATATCTTTGGAGCAGACCATACTGATTCTTATCCAGATATATTAGCTGCATTGGCTGCCCTTGATTTGAAGACTGACCATATTCGTGTTCTTTTATATCAATTTGTAACTCTTTTACGCAAAGGTGAAAAAGTAAAGATGTCCACACGGAAAGGCGAATTTGTAACGCTGGACAATTTATTAACTGAAACAGGATCTGATGTGGTCCGATATTTTTTCATAATGCGCAGTATGAACTCCCACCTTGATTTTGACCTGGATCTGGCTAAGGATCAATCGGAGAATAACCCCGTATACTATCTGCAGTATGCCCATGCCCGAATATGCAACATTATTAAACACGGTTTAACTGCTAAATATGAGTTCACTAAAGATTTTGATTCTAATTTGCTGACCCACAATGACGAATTAAAATTAATGAGGCAGTTGGTTTATTTCCCCCAAGTTATGGAAACGGTGCTGGAAACCCTGGAACCACAGGGAATCGCCAACTACCTTCAAGAACTGGCAGCACAGTTCCACAAATTTTATGGAAAATGCCGGGTAATCACCGATAATATATCATTGAGTCGGGCTAGATTGGGACTTGTCTCCAGCGTACGTATTGTTTTATCCAGCGGACTTTCTATATTGGGAATATCTGCTCCTGAACGTATGTAACCCCATTTTATTTCATCAAAACCATTTTCATTCTTTTAAATTCGTCTCCCGCTGATAGCTGCAGAAAATAGACACCAGAACCAACCTGCTCGCCTAGATCATTTTTACCCATCCAACGGAATCTTTGTTTTCCGGCCTTCTGTTCAGTGTACTGAACAGAGCGTATTTCCCTGCCTAATAGATTGAAAATTCGGATCGATATGGGTCGCGAATCAGGGATTTCATAATGAATGACTGTTTCAGCATTAAATGGGTTGGGGTAATTCTGAAGAACTGTAAATCTTTCAGGTAGTACTTCCAAATCAAGTTCACCAATACCCTGGCTTAATTCACCGGCATTCCCATCCAGAAAACGGTAGCTCACAGCGGCTCGGAACTTATCATCGATAGATTCCGGTACTGAAAACACCAAGATTGAGTCCAATCCGTTTTTATCAGCGAAAGCAAAAGACATACGCTGACGTAGCGTATCGTTCACATTAAATATGAATGTACTTGGCTTAGTTTGCTGTAATCGTATGTCATTTACACTTACTGATGCATCGAAAAATGTGATTTCACCGGCATGGGTTTCAGGCGGTATATACAAAGTAAGGGTGTTTTTTTGAACAATACCCTTTAGTTGATTAGGTAGAATCCTAACTGCATAGAGAAATGAATCAGCGATATAATCCTGATAATACCAGATCCACATTTTTCCAAAAGCAGCTAAATCCTTCAGGTCAGCCTCTCCATCCGGCATGGGCCGTAAATAAGGAACGCTACCATCCACAGGCCCCAGATCGGTTCCTTCCGGCCACCTCTGGTTGAATAGAAGCACATCCTCAACCTCTAATTGGTAGTTACTATCCAGATCACCCCAAAATTCGCTACGAAACAATAGCGTGTCAGATAAGTTCAGCAAGTTGAAAGCCAGCGCAGTATCCAGGAACACAGAAACAGTTTCAAAACTGGACAAGGTATCCTGTAATGCAATGACCATACCTGAATCCTGGGCAACAAGTGTATAATTGATTGATGTATCCTGCGTTGAAACAAGGTCAAGACTAAAAATGAGAATGGGTTTATTGAACTTAATTCGAATTGTATCCGGTTTTAAGACAGACAATACCTGAAGTGAATCAAACTCAGGACTGATAGAAATAATACTAGGTGGTTGGTCATCAAACTCTATCCCATCCGTAGAAATTACAGTAGATACATTTGTGGCTCCATCTACGGCCCGCAGGTAAACATGGTATTGTACTTCTCCTTCCAGGTTTAAACCAACAATTCGAACGCTGTCCATTTGATTAGCTGCACGCCAGTCAATAATGTTTGTGGTATCATCCCCACTGCCCAGCGCTACCTCATAATGATCAATAATTTGGTTATCTGTAAAATCTATCCAGCGTGCATATAGTTGTGTTGAGTCAGCTGTATAATCTACATCTTCTATATAAAATCCATCCCAAATAATTCCTGTGCCCGGTGGTGAGACATCCACTGTGAATCCATTTCCCCAAAGCGAATCAGACATGTTTCCCACCATATCCTCAACATGGACGGCACCATAATAGGTTGAATTATTGGTCAGCGAAATACTTGTAAGTGCACCATAGTTAAAATTTTCAACGACAGTCCAGCTGACTACATCTGCCAAGCCCGAATCGGATCCAATGGCCACGAAGGCCTGACGCGGGCCAGACTCAAGATCACCAGCGGTCCATGAAAGATGAAGGGAATCATCGTACTTGGAATAGGCCTGATCCATTTCTGAAGATCCCTCCAAAATATTGGATATACTGGGATTAGTTTTATCAAAGAAAAGCCGGTTAAGGCTGGTATCTACTTGATTTCCAGCAGAATCGACAACCAAGATATTTAGATTAATTTCACCATTATTATTACTGTCGGAAAAAGTATGGTTATATGAAAAGTTAAACCCGCTTTGGGAAGGAAAAATTTCATTCCCATCAAAGGTTGTTACTAAGGATCGATGAGCTTCATTGATCGAAAAATTCAATGTGGCAACATCACCAAGCTTTGCTAAAGAATCACTGTAAACATTATCTGTCACTAGTGAGACGGACCCAAACTGAGGGCTAGTCTTGTCAAAGCGGACAGATGAATTATCGGTTGTTGAACTTGTATCCTGCCCAGATAGTCCGCCTAGATCACTATAGGAAATTTGGAAGGTGATTATTCCCTCGATATCTGAACTTATCATGACACGTCCTCCCTGGTATATAGTACTTGTTGGATTTTCTACTTGAATAGCCTGATCAGCTATAGTCAAGCTGGATGCACCTAAGGGTTCGGTGGCAATAAATCTAACAATAACTGTATCCCCTATCTTTGACCAAGTAGAATCCTGATTTGAAGAGAAGATTTTAATTGACGCCAGATCAGGTGGGCCCACATCAATATTTACAAAACTTTCATCGGTAGTTGTACTCTCAGTTTCTCCTGGGTTTCCGGGACAATCGGCATAATCGATAGTAAACGGTATGAATCCGCCCGAATCGGAGTCCAAAACCGTATAGGTCGCTGAAAAAGTCCCCCCATTTTCAACTACATTACATGTATCATTCGAAATAGTTACCAATACGGAAGACAGTGATTCATTCCCTTCAAATGTCAGGGTCACTATGTCGCCAGGGACTGCAATAGTGGAATATTGATTACTGGATTCTATATGCACCATATTTAAAACAGGCAAGGTTTTATCAAATATCACATCCGAGTTATCTGTTGTTGTGGTTATATCTTCACTTATGTTTCCTGCCAGATCTACGACCTGCAGCAGAAAGGAAACACTGCCGTCCGTGTCAGTATCAGTGAGCTCATAATCCGCCTGATACTGGTTTCCTCCCAGTTCAATAATATCAACTGAATCGTCCATAATAATCGCAGACCAAGATAACAACGACTCCTCACTAGTGAAAGCGACACTGACTGTATCACCTATTTTTGCACACTCGACCCCCGCATTATTAGATGTAATGGACACCGGATTCAGTGTCGGTAGAGTATTATCAAACGTCACCTGAGATTCGTCTGATGTTGTATCGATGCCATCATCTGGATTACCCTGGACATCCGTAAAAGATATACTAAAACCCACCACACCTTCTGGGTCCCCATCAGCCATGGTATATATAGCTTGAAACTGATTTCCCCCCAAATCTGTAACTGCTGCATCCTGGCCAGCGATGATAACTGCTGTTTCGGTCAGAATCTCGCTGGCAGTAAAAGTGAGAGTGACGTCATCCCCAACTCTAGACAGTGTGGAATTAGCATTACTGGAGATAATTGAAATAGGAGCCAGACCTGCCGGAGTCTCATCAATCAAGAGTTCAGTACTGCTCTGGCTGCCTTCTGTACTATTTCCAGGACGATCAGTCATGGTAGCTTTAATAAAAATTGTTTCCCCTTCCGTAAAGCCGGTAAGCCCTTCCACCAAATCTCCAGATACAGTTATAACTTTATCGGTATTTAGATCATTAGCTGTTATCGCAGCCAGTGAACCTAGATTTTCATAGGTATTTACCCCAACTTTTCCTTGTAACTGGATGGTTCCATTCTTCAAAGTAGTATCATTAGCTACCGGCACATTGACATCTAGACCAGTATTTGTCAAATTCCATATATCTGTTACCTCGTTGCCGCCTGTTGCAATCAATGTACCCACAGTAAAATCTGCAGGTGGGGTTCTGTCAAAGATTACCCGGCTGCTATTACTGGTCGAGCTCACAGGATCACCATCATTCCCCGCTAAGTCAGAAAAAAGAATTTCAAAAGCTGTTTCTCCTTCCGGGTCCGTTTCTACCATTGTATAATCTGCGCGAAATTGATCACTGCCCAGATCTGTAATCGTGGCATTCTGGGTCACTACTGTGGCTGATCTTGAAGATAGGTTCTCACTTGCAGTGAATGTAACACTGACCACATCATCTACTTTTGCCCAGGCAGGATCAGAATTACTGGAAGCGATGGTGACTGGGCTTAGAGTTGGAAGTGTTCTGTCATAGGTTACCTGAGACCCGTCAGTGACAGCATTGTGATCTCCGGGATTGCCCATATAATCAGTCACCTCTATCAAGAAATCCATTATCCCTTCCGGTTCAGAACCAGTTAATTCATAATCAGCACGAAATTGTTCACTGCCCAAATCTGTAACCGTGGCTGCATTTCCTTCCAGAGTGACGGTGGGTGTATTAACATCCTCATCATAGCTCATAGTAATGGTGACCACATCTCCGGTTTTAGCCAATGATGATGAATTTACATTGTTAGATGTTATATTTACTGGATCCGGATCATTTGCTACCAGATCGATCTCCAGAGTAGTGGTACTAGTGTCCCCTAAGGAGAAATTACCGGCTATATCAAACAACAGCGCTGATAGAGATGCGGTTTCCGTGTGAGCAAATCCGGCGATAGCCTCGAATGATTCCTGTGATGCTGATACACTTTTGAGCGTAGCGGTGAAATCAGCGGCAGTAACGGTGTCTTTTGCGCCAAATGGTTCAAAATCACCGGTATTGATCCTACCTCGTAACTGATATGTAGAGCCGACAATAACACCGGTATCATAAACAGGTTCTGAGAAATTGATTGGAGAATCTTCTGTTACCCACGCGGCACCATCAATTACCCCATTATTTCCATTTGTTGTCTGGTCGTAAAGTACATTACCGGTGGCAGTATCTGCCTTCCAATATCCTACCAGACCCGGTTCATCACCTTCCAGAGTTGTCGTTCTAAATCCTTTGATTTGAAATGGTGTACGTACCACACTCCAAAAACGCACATCATCAAGATTCCCATCAAAATACTTTGCTGTGCCTTGTCTGGCAAAGGCACCCAATGTTACCTCCGCCGGGGCTCCTCCCCAGCTAACATTTCCTGTTACCGATTTGTTGTCAACTAAAGAACCATTCCGGTACAATTTGAGTACACTGCCATCATAGGTCGCAGCCAGGTGAGTCCATTGACCAACCGGCGTTGAAGCACTTACCATGCTAGGATAATTAATATCATAATTTTCGGTCTTGAGATAAAAACGCCAGCCTGTGGCAAAAAACACAAAACCAAATCCAGCTTGGTTACTTTCACCTGCATCCATAGCATAGTTCAGAAAACCTTCGTAATCAGACCAAGAGTCTGGTTTGATCCAAGCTTCTATTGTAAAATGGCTATCAAACTGGTAAAGATTGCTGCCGGGAATGATCACGTTATCATTTGAACCATCGAATAAAAGTGAATTTCCGGGATAATAATTAAAGTCAACTACTGCTGAATCTTGGGGTACGCTTACTTCCAGTTCCACATCCGTATTGGTGCTATTCCATTTCCCCGCAAATACATTTCCGCCTACTGATGTGACATCACCAACTGCAAAAGGGGGTGGACCGGTACGGTCAATAACAACTCTACTCTCATCTGTGGTGTTTTTTACCGTGCTGCCATCAATACCATTCTGATCTGTAAAATCAATGGAAAAAGTCACAGGACCATCTTCATCCATATCTTGAACAACATATAGGCACTGATATGATCCTCCACCTTGCGGATCTACATTGATTTCATTGCCATTCATCTGTACATATGGAAGACCAGCCAGGGTAGATTCACTCGTAAAGGTTAAGGTAACTTCATCATCTTCAATTGCTATCTGGTTATCAAATTCATTGTTCGACTCGATATGCACGTATGATAATTTTGGCAGGGAAATCACTCTAACATTATCCACTACCCAGGCATCTATCCACCATGAATCGGTGCCATAAGCCCTCCACCGAATCTTTAATAATCCTCCATCAACGTCAGCCAAGAAAGATTCCGTCCTGAAATTGATTTCTACAAAACCTGCATCGGGACCAATCTCATAGTTCAGGACCTCTGTCCAGCCGTTGCCTCCATCATACTCGATGGTCAGGCCATTCGTATGGGCAGAAGCATTCCAGAAATTCAACGCCAAGTCAAATTTTACCATTACCGCATCATCGTCACCTACATCGATATCTGGTGATTGGATATGCAATTCATAATCATAGATACGTGGTCGATATTCAAACACAGCCCCTGGCGGGGTATATCCAGAATCGGGATCCTGCCAGTTCGTGCCCACATACCAGTTTTCTCCTTCATGGAGCCAACCATCAGGCCAGACGTCATCCTGACTAAAATTCTCACTGAATAAAATATCTCCCTTTAAAACTGATAGAGATGAAAATAATAAGATTGAAAATAGTTTAAGTCTCACTGTACAGTAATTTCTGCTGAACGTGTACCTTGTATCTGGATAATCGTGTCATCGGTTTGGATCACTTCGCATTGTGTCGTGTCATACTGAACCTCAGTTATCCCCGTCTGCAGTGGGTTAAACAATATTTCCGCTACGTGGGTTAGGCTATCAATGGATGTTTCTTCTGTATCCAAGTAGTAAGTGAAGATATCAAGAGTGCCTTCATTCAGCGTGTAAGTAAATAAGGGAGTGGTTTGGTTCGAATCGGTCATGCTACCGGGCCCAATCCAGCCTGGAAGCAAAGTATCTATTTCCAGAATCGATGCATCAAATTCGATATTCAGGTGTACGCCGGCAAAAGGAGGCGTCTCAGTAGAATCAAAAACTATGTAAGCACCTAAAGAACATACTGCTGTTACAGATGTGGTTTGTGCCCTAGGGAAAAAAGATAGATAGGGTGGGTCGGGAGCTTCATCGGCGTAAATATCTACCGGATTATCAAAAGTTTTTTCTTCCAGAGTACAGGCAAAAATAGATAATAGGAGAATAATTAATAGATTAGGATGAAATTTTATTCTCATTCTTCCTGAAATTTTTCAGGTGGAAAAACATCCCATTTTTGGATAATATCTTTTTTTGGTCGCGGTCCTACAATATAAGCATGGATACTGTTGACAATCCATAATGTGCCTGCAGCGGCAGCAGTATAGATCATATAATTATTATAGTCTATATGGTTTTGCCATTCTGTCTCTGCCGTAGCACGATACATATCGAATTCATACTGTTCTGATGAAGCTTCATAGAGTTTGGTATTATCTATAAATGCTTTTCTTGCTTTATCATATTTGGAAAAAAAGGCTAAAATGGTTACAGCTAAAGATGATTCCAGCCCACCCCATAGTAAAGCTGATGTATTCTCACCGGAGTATACCTGACCCCATCCGGGAACAGCCAGAGAGCGCACCATCGCACCCATAGGTGTTTTATCATAAACGATTGTCTCGGGATCCTGAAACAGAATCATTTCTCGATATTCAACCCAATCCTTGCTAACGGCCTTAAGAATTTCACCGACCCAGAGCCGAATTTCATTCAGCTGACCTTTATAATAATTAGTAACATCGAGCTTTCTCCGACGGACCATCCCGCCCGATCGAGTACTGTACATCTGACCTTCCAGCAAAAACCGGGCACTATCCTCAATGATCTGATTAAACATGATATAATCTGCATTGAATTCATTTCCTAACGAGCGGATCAGTTCCATTCGCCCGGAGGCAGGATTTTCCAGGCTGTCTATAGGTGAAAAAAAAGCGTCTCCCGGGCTATTGAATTTGAAATTCCCGGAAGTAAAATCCGTGCTCAAGCTCGAATCAAAGTCTATCAGATCTGAATCGATGTGATTCATAACCAATATGGTCGGTACCGTATCGCTCCCATGGAGCAGGCTGAAACAGAAAAAACCAGCCATCCAGAAAATTAAAGGTTTCATTTTGCAGGAGTGATTTTAGGTTTTTTCTTTAAATAATATTGGAAGGTAAGAGGTTGATCAACCAATATGACCTGTTCATCAATAACTTCATCTATCCTGAACACCCGTAGATGGTGATCTCCCGCTTCCAGTTGCAAACCTATGGTTTTCTCGGTCCAGCGATGAGTATCGTTCAATTCAAAAATAAGTCCTTTTTCATCAGTTTTGAATTTGATATTGTAAACTGGATTCATAAAAAAATCCAGATTGATTGCCTTAGATGGGTTGACAACTATGTCATAATTGATAGGTGCATAACCTTCCTTTTCAATCTTAAACATATGGGATCCAGGTGTAATAGTATTCTTGCGGATTGGTGTGGTTCCTATTGAATTCCCATCCAAAAGAACTTCTACCCGTTTCGGTATAGCATTGACCGATAAGGATATCTGAGCATAAACAACTCCTGCCATTATCCAGTATATTAGGAACTGTTTACAGGGCTTGATCATTTTCATTATCCGTCTTAAATATGTTTTCGAAGAAAAGAAGATCTGTATCGTCTCTGGTAACCCAGCCGTTTATCTGAGTTTGAGCGCCGGATGCTAGAGTAACTTCGATAGTTCCAAAATACAGTCCTTTTGCCACATATTGAACTGCGATTGGTACACCTTTGGGCAGCAAAAACTGGGTTGATCCGCCAATATGCGGTTCATCACGAAAATGTACGTTTCGCTTATTGGTGATATAAATATTCCCCATTTCAGCAAGCCCCTGGCTGGGGCCAATACCAATATTGACTGTTAAATCTTTTTGCTCCCCAAAGAATATTTCTCTGCGAAAAGGAGCAAATACCAGTTCTGTTCCAGCAATAATCCTCAAATCCTCACTGTTTTTATATTCTCCTAATATGGTCAAGTTATAATTCCCTCGTCCATCAGAATGTGTTTCCTGCAAGAGGTTGTCCAATTCATAAATGGCTACATCCACATTGGCCAAGGTGCTGTCTGTCATTTTGTTTTTAACCACTCCGGCCACATCCAGAGGCTTCTGTACGATATATATTGGATCCAGAATTATTGTTCCAAAATCGACCCCTAAAAACGGCGACCAGACGGGTACAAAATCCGGGTGTTGAGGAATGACCTTTATAAAGTTTGTTTCTCCTTCAACATCAAATACTCCCTGAGGCAGATAAATTTGAATCAAATCTGTTACCCCCTGCTGAATAAACAGTAGCGGTTGAACTGTATCGCCCCTGGAAAATACCTGTACCATAAGACCATCAGGCCGGAGTCCCGGGTAAACCAAGGATGCCTGTATATCGATCTCACCATATTCGTAGGTTACGGATATCAGCGGTTTTCGGTCATTATAGATTACCTCCGGGTATTGCGGAGGCTTGAACGCCGAACAGCCTGCAAACAGGAAAATACCTGTCAAAATACTCGCGAAATATTTATTGTATCTAACCTTCATGCTTTAATTTGATAATTTTGAAAAAATGGGGCGGAATTTAACTTAACCTGCTAAAAAGTAAATCTAATACATATTTACCGTCACTGCGCAACCCATTATGTTCATACTCATTTGTTTCCCAAATCTCAATTCCTTTGATAATATTAGCGGTTTCGATGGAATAATCCCGGTCCACATACATATCATTTGTATATACCGCCGCTGCTACCGGAACATTATTTGTTGTAAGAATTTTATCATCATACAAGATCGGCCAATCAGTTTTTTCAGCCAGCAGATTAGCTGCTCTTTTTAACGGCTTTAATGTCTGAAATTCATCCAGCATCCAGGGATAAAGCATCTCTCCGGTAAAATAGAAATTGTCTTTTTGCTCAATTTCAAACTGCGGAAACTCCTTTCGGATCCGATGGGCAGACCAGTTTGTGGCAAATTCTTGCGCATAACAGGCCTCGTGCAATATGGTAAAGATCGGATTGGTATCAAAACTCTGCAAACACATGAGACCCTTAAGAAAAGAGTATGACAGCTTTTCACTGGCAAACGCATTTTCGAGTAGAAAATTCAAGGTCGCCATACCATCACTGAATCCCAACTGCAGTCCCAACTGCTGAAAACGCTCTACCGTAAGCGGATCTCCATTTGGAAGGTGTACATCATGATTCAATAAATAATCAGCTATCCTTCGGGAATAATCATGAGCATCCGGAAATATGCTGTAGAATAATTTATTTTTTTCTTCAACCCTTTTATAAGTACGACGATAAATATCATCAGGATGAGCCGTTAAGGGCGGCAAACCACCAGTGATGTATACTTCCTTGAGTCCATCCGGATAAAAGGATAAATAATTTGTTGCACAAAACCCGCCAAAACTCTGACCAAGTATCGACCACTTTTCAGAACCAATAAGTGCTTTTCTAATCATTTCTGCATCCCGTACTATATTATCTGCGCGAAACTGCTGAAGCCATTCAGCCATCTTTTGACTTTTCAACTGTTTTAGGGTTTGAAATGTAGCTACTGAGCTCCTGCCCGTACCCCGCTGGTCCAATAATAGAACCCGGTAATCCTGAATGGCGCGTTTTATCCAGCCGGAATTGGTGATTGGTCTTGGAGATTCGTACCCCGGACCTCCTTGGAAAAAAACCAGATATGGCAGATCTGCTGCTAATGATCGACTGCTGTAAATCTCACGGGCAAAAATGGATATATTCTCCCCATCCGGATCATTATAGCTCAGCGGTACGATAAAATCGTGTTCGCTAATGGTCATTCCACTATAGGTATAATTTGACGTTATCATAATTCTCCCAAAATACCAGAGTCACTAAAAAAGGAAGTTTCAACCATAAACAGTAAAGTGCAAGTTATGAATTAATTTTCCACTGTGTTTTGCTGGATGGTTGATTCCAAAAAACAAACACTTTTATATCCTTACCTAATAATCTCTTAATCATTGCTTGTTCGCCGATGGTAAATAATAAACAGGGCCCTATTATCAAAGGGACATCGCTTTTAAATTCCCAATCCTTATAGACTATGGGCAGAAAAGAACAATCATTATTAAAGCGCGTTAAAGCATCTGATAAATCGGCATTTCAGGAACTTTTTTATGATTTTCATGATTCATTATTCAGGTTTACTGTGTACCGTGTTCATGATGAGGACGTTGCTGAAGATATAACCCAGGAGACATTCCTCCGTGTCTGGAAAACTCGCATTACTATACAGCCAGCTAAATCCTTTTACTCACTCATTGCCCGGATCAGTTCCAATTTATGCTACGATCATTTCAGGCATATGGAAGTTCGTCAACGCCATAAAGATTCAATTCCGCACTATGGAGAATCTCATTTTGATAACCCTGAGGTGGGTGTTCAGGCGGATGCACTGCAGATGGAAATCCAGTGTGTTGTTAATGGTAAACTCCCGGAAAAGTGCCGTACCATTTTTATTCTCAGCCGAATTGAGGGCATGACCAATCCAGAAATTGCAACATTATTGGATCTAAGCATCCGTACCGTTGAAAATCAAATCTATCGTGCCCTGAAAATATTAAAAAAGAACCTAAAGAATTATTTATGAGTAAAAACGATCAAAGTACCGTTTATCTTATGCGTCTGATGGCAGATGAAAGAATTTGCCATTCTGCGATCTAGTTATGAAAAAACTTAATAAAGAACAAAAACTGATCTGGGAGCATAGCTCCCTGATTTCTTTGCCGGATCCGCCAAATTGCGATGAGGCCTGGATGCTGATCGAGCAACGCATGGCCATATCAGACCAGGAAACAGAACGAAAAATCTCCCTCCCCACCAGACGTCTGATTAACTGGCGGCCGCAGGTTGCTTATGCTGTTGCCCTAACAGTTACGGCAGCATTATTCACACCAGTCGCCTACCAATATTTTAACACGGAATACATTACAACAAGTGCGGCAGAACTGGATAAAACAGTATCTTTACCGGATGGATCAACCATTCGCTTAAATGCCAAAAGTGAACTTTCCTACACAAGAGATTTTAATAGTGACCATCGAATGGTTCACTTATCGGGCGAAGCCTATTTTGATGTGCAAAAGGGCTTTTCACCTTTTATTATCTCTACGAAACATGCTGAAATCAAAGTTCTGGGCACTCTTTTCAACGTCAGAGTACGCCAGGATGGATTGGAGGTCGGGGTTAACCGAGGCTCCGTCCAGGTGACAAATAATGACCAATCCATTATTCTGGACGAAGGCCAAATGACCCTAATGGATTCCGATGAGAAATCTACTTTTTCTGCAGTGCCGTCCTATACAGATTATCCAGACTGGCTGCACAATAAACTGGTTTGTGACAAAATGCCCTTGGCTAATGTCTGTGGGGAAATCGAGCGTACATTTAATATAGAAATCAAGTTTTCTGACCCTGCACTCAAAAAAATTACAGTTACTGGGGTTATTGATATTGACACCAAAAATTTAAACTCCGTATTGAGCACTATTTCCCTATTGACTCAGCGGCAGTTTAAATTCGATGGTGGCACTTGTACCATCCTTTAACCCAAGATATTGCTTCAGACTATCCTTCTGGCTTTTTACAGCCATTCTAAACAGCCAATCACTGAATATTACTTATAATTATAAGGACATCAGTCTGCAAACTGCTGTCCTAGACCTTATCATTCGATATCAACTATCCATCATTTTCCCGGATGAGTTGGGGGATGACCTGTCCATTTCTGCTGTATGCAATGAATGTTCTGCCGATAATGCATTGTCACGAATCTTGGTCCAGACGGATCTAGTCTGGAAAAAATCAGGCAATCAGTATACCATATTTAAACCTGCCAAGCCGTTGCGATTTTCTCTGGCCGGACGTATCGTGGAAAAAGAAACCGGAGAGGCAATACCCTACGCCAATATTTTCATACCATCACTGGACATGGGCGATATTTCCAATGCTGACGGCATGTTTTCATTAACTGGAATACCCATAAAGTCTTGCACTCTTTTTGTATCCTATATCGGCTATGGTACCGGGAAAGAATCTCTTACTTTCCCTGAAGAAGACAATAAATTTTTTCAGATCAAACTTTCACCTAAAATATTATTTTCCAAAAATATTCTCATCACCGGTGAATCCCGCGAGTTCATGGACAGTGGCAGTGAACCGGGAAAAATCTCATTTTCACCAAGACATATATCTACACTACCAAACCTGGGTGAGATAGATATTTTCCGATCCCTGCAACTGATTCCCGGTATCCATCAGGGACTGGGAGGCACGGCTGGACTTCATATCCGGGGAGGCACACCGGAACAGAACCTAATCCTGCTAGATGGCATGCCTTTATACCGGAATAGTCATATGTTTGGATTCTTAAGCAATACAAATTCCAAAACCATACGGGACATGCAGGTATATAAAGGTGGCTATCCTGCGCAGTATGGGGGCCGAATTTCCAGTCTGATAGAGCTGACCAGCCGGGTTGGAAACAGCCTCTCACCTCATATGGCAGTCTATTCAAACTTAATGAGCAATAGTCTCCAAATCGAGCTGCCTTTATTTTCCCGGGGAAGTTGGATCATTACAGCTCGGCAGTCTGCCCGTGATCAATTCCAGTCAAAGCTTTATCAATCCATACAGGACTTTGTAACCGGCGATGATCGTTTTAATCTTATCGGAGCGGCGGCCGATGTCAACGATTCCACAATTTATGATCCAGAATTCACTTTCAGGGACATTACAAGTAAAATGTCACTTTTGATATCTCCCAAGAATCGAATCTCACTCACATATACGGCAGGATCTGATTCGATAAAAGAAAACAGGAAATTCTGGGGATTTCAAAATATCCTGGGGTACGATACAACCTGGACAGTAGAAGAAACCATATGGTCCAATGACGGGATCGCTTTGGGGTGGTCTATTTATTGGAATCCTGAGTGGGAAACACAGGTAACCATTTCAACATCAAGAAATAAAAACTTATATGATTCCAGGCAACTGGCCATAGACTTCGGTACAGAAATGGATGTCGGTTCATCAAATGAAAAAAATATTTATACAGATCAATTGATCCGCTTGAATCACAGTACAAAAGCACTTCAACAGCATCATATTGAATTGGGTTTTGATGAATCGATCCTTACAACCAATTTTAAAACAATCAGAATATCCGATGCAGTAAATGAAGATGAGCAACTGGATCAAACTAGTTATCTTCATGCTTTTTATATTCAGGACAAGTGGTCTCCAACTCCAGACTGGACAATCAATACAGGCTTACGGACAACATATTACTCGGAGGTGAATAATTATTATGTGTCACCTAGAATATCCGCATCATTCAGGATTAATCGAGCTTTGACCCTGGAAACGTCCTTGGGGAAATATCACCAGTTTCTACACCAATTCAACAGTCCGCAAAGCACCCGCGGAGCACAAAACACCTGGCTGCTGTCAACATCATTAATTCCCCCTGTATCATCTTTCAATACGCATACTGGGATTTACTGGCAATCGGGTTTTTATGATCTGAATCTGGCGTTCTATTCAAAACAGGCAGAGGATCTGTACGATTTTCAGGATTTTCTATCCCCAGTTTCGCCAGCATTACTCTATCATGACCGCATTCAAAATCTCTCAGCAGAACCCATCGGGAACGGGGAAACAAGAGGAGCAGAAGTTTTTGCCCGCAAAAAAAGCGGGAAAGTCACCGGCTGGGTATCTTACCAATGGAACAAGACTGAATACACTTTTCCCATCCTAAACGGAGGCAAGTCCTTCCCGGCAGATCATGATATTACGCATGAATTCAAAAGTGTGATGATGACATCCCTGGGAAAATGGAATCTGACAGCGAACTGGGTCTATTCCTCTGGGAGAGTCTATACTGACCCGAATGAAATAATTATCAATAATAACTACCAGGTTCTGATCAATTCCGGAATGCGCAATAAAGAACGATTACAGCCGGTTCACCACTTGGACATTAGCCTGTCCAGGCAATGGCAAATAAACTCACTGATATTGGATATTGGTATTTCAGTATATAATCTTTATGACCAGAAAAACATCAGCCACAAACGGTATAATCCCTACACAACAGGCTCGATCGGCAGTGATGTTTTTATGCTAGGGATAACACCGACTTTCTTTTTACAGGCAAGTATATAAGTTATTTTGTGGAGGCGGGGAGAATCGAACTCCCGTCCGAAATAGAGTGATGCAGGACGTCTACATGCTTAGTCTTCCGATTTTTATCTTACCCTGTTTTCAACCGGAGACCCAAGTAAACAGGGCCAGCCTGCTGAATCTCGTTCCGAAACCGCAGGCGCATTCGGAACCAGCCTACGTGAGCGACGTTCCTAGATCAGACCATAGGCGCATCTAACCCGGAACGGGCTGCGTCAATTAAGCAGCAGCCATATAGCCGTAATCGGCATATATTGGTTTGTCAGATGATTTAGGAGGGTACTGACGTCCTCCGCATGCAGTCCGACATGTCTCATATCCCGTCGAAACCGATCGCCCCCATTTTCAAAAAGCAATAGAAAATTATAGTATTTTCCATAAAATAAGAAAAGGCTTCAAACGCCAACCCGAAGCCTTTTCTCCCCAAACCAAACTCTGTAATAAGTTTGGCATTAGTATATTTGTCAACCCCTTCCCTCAAAACCTTCTTTTCAAAAACTCTGCCAAAAGAGGCTAGCGAGTTTAGAGGTAGATTGAAATTTAGTGCAACCCATAAAGTGAATATTTTGTAAAAAACTCAAACAGTTCATGGTAAAATCGGCTGGTTACTTTTTGAATTGAGATTCATTAGCAAATAAATTTCCCACTCTTTTCTTCGGGCGAGTAGCTCAATTGGTAGAGCAGTGGCCTCTTAAGCCATTGGTTGCGGGTTCGAGTCCCTCCTCGCCCACTCAAGAGAATACCATGAATCTCTGTCAAGAAGCCCTGTCATTCGATGGGGCTTTTTGTTTGTCATACTTGTTCATTCTTAATCATCTATATAGCAAATGGAGGACACAAATTTGGAGGACACACCCCTACCCACCCAACCTTTGGGGGGTGGGGGTCTCGTTATCTTTATATACCACGCTCACATAAT
>DTUG01000023.1 GCA_012964275.1 Fidelibacterota bacterium
TTGGAAATTGCCCTACGCTCTGGCCCAATTCAGTTGGATCCTGGTGGTAGGTTAATCCCCATTCGCCGAGTTTGTTGGACAGTTCTGCCCGGCCCCCATAGGATAACGTGTCCTGTTCGCTGTTCATGACCCAGCCCCAGATGGCCACTGAATTTGTCGGGAAAATTCGTAACCGAAAAGCTTCTACCCCATCCGTCTGGCCCGTGGGATCCTTTGGATCTATGGTATCAAACCAGGCAAGAGTGCGCAAGACTATGGCTGGCCCAAAGGTAACCTTTTGCATCCCCAGGCGTGCTTCAACACGCTCGCTGGAGTAGCGCATCCACAGACGATAGGGTTTTTCAACATTATAGACCAATGAATCACCACTATATATTCTTTGTAAATGGTAGCCCCACTCTAGGTCCACAAAATTGTTGCTGGTCAAATCATGTGACATTGAAAGTGTCGGAATGTATCCAAATTGTGATTCAAATGAAGATCGGTTAGTCGGAGGGTCATTCCCGGTCAGACCGCTGGTCCAGAACTGACCCTTCAGGGAAACAGGTTGTGAGAGGAGTGTGCCGGTCTCTATAATAAATAATAAAATAAAAAATATGTTACGCAAAATAGATCGAGAATTAACTAATGAGCATCCAAACCGCCATTATCAGCATCACTCCATTCTCAATAAGCGTGGCCTTGGTCATGGGCAATTTAAGTGCGGTTCCCAGGCACGCACACTGAATGGTGTTCTTGCTAATTAATACCCTTAAGACACCGATGGTTGTTATCCCGAGAATGAAAAGTGTGCTGATCAGGGCTATTTTAAGCTCTATACGAAACAGGAACAATAGCCCCAGTCCTGTCTCAATAAAAGGGTAGACCCAGCCATAGATCGGGAGAACCCTTGCCAATGGATCGTACATGGCAAATGAGCCAGGAAAATTTTTATAATCCAGGAACTTGAAAAAACTGAATACGATATAGAAAATGCCCATGAAATCCAGCATGAATCCTGAGACAGTTCCAGTATATCTATTTAATACGAGAGATGTTACGGTGATGTAAAAAAAGACAAGAAAAAGCGGGAAAAGTTGTTGCAGATCTGTTTTTTCCTTTTCTTGTTCAATTGTATCAACATTTTCTAATTGTTCACTAAGGATATAGTTTTCTGGTAATGCCTGTTGTAGAACATGAATGGGGACGGATTCTAGCATCTCTATTTTTACTGCTTCATTTGTCAAAGATACATCAACCTTTGATACATCTTTTATGCTCTTAAGATGCTTGGTTACAGTTTCGACACATGCGCTGCATGTCATTCCAGTAATCTTGAATTCAGCCGTTTGCATAGATCTTATCTTGACCCCTTTATACAATAATTAGACTAGTGTTGCTTTATCAATTGGTTCATTATTTCAGTTTGAATGGGTCCCCGGGTCTTATTTCGCCCTGTTTGATTATGCGGGCGTACCATCCGCGCCTGTGCATGATTGTATTCATAAAAGTTTTTACCTGCTCCTGACCCACATAGGGGAGTAAACCCAGATTAGTACAGGGATCACACTCCAGGGATATTTCAATCGTTGCGTCTCCGGCCTTATACTGCTGCCCATGCTTGAACATATCATGTGCATATCCTTTTACGGTCAGATTCTCCCCAACATCACCAGGTTTAACGGGCCAGCCTTCCTGGTTCAATTCTTTTATTGTTTCCACAGGATACACAAGAAGAGCCATATCCTTGTTCCCTTTTTTCTTTGTTTGCCGGAACACGTTATGATCTCCATCCAGGCCCTTCTCTGTAGCAAAACAACGCTTCACAGGATATTTGGGAAGCCCTCGCTCGCCAGGAACTTGCGATTTAACATTGACCTGTAGAACTGTTCCTGTCATGATTTTCTTTTTATTTTTAAGTGCGTATTTAATGGACCGCTAAAAGTAGGGAATAAATGTAATAGATAGCTACTGATGACGATGGGAGTATTGGGAAACCCGTTAATAACTGTTGTAAAATCCAAAACTTTAATTGATCGTTTATCCTGAAGAAAGCCCCAGAGATCTTATGCTAAAAACTAGTCTGGTAAAAGCCTATGACCCAACCCAGGTAGAAGACCGCTGGTATGAGCATTGGCTGGATAAGAATTATTTCCACGCTGATGCTGATTCAGAGAAAGAACCATACACCATCGTTATCCCCCCGCCCAATGTGACCGGTATGCTTACCATGGGTCATGTACTCAATAATACGATCCAGGATATACTGATCCGTAAAGCTAGAATGGAAGGAAAGGAAGCCTGTTGGATTCCGGGGACAGATCATGCTTCTATTGCTACAGAAGCGAAAGTGGTTAAAATGCTCGAGGGGAAGGGTATAAACAAGGATGATCTTTCCCGGGAAGAATTTTTAGATCATGCCTGGCAGTGGAAAGAAAAATATGGTGGTATCATCATCCAGCAGCTAAAAAAACTGGGTTGTTCCTGCGATTGGGAGCGGGAGCGTTTCACCATGGAAGATGACTATACGCGAGCGGTGTTAACGGCTTTTGTAAAGCTATATGAAAAAGGGTTGGTCTATAAAGGATTCCGACTGGTGAATTGGTGCCCTGTGTCAAGGTCTGCCATTAGCGATGAAGAAGTAATCCACAAGGAAGTGAATGGATATCTTTGGCATTTTCGGTATCCCATTACAGATTCAGATGAATATCTAGTGGTGGCCACGACGCGCCCGGAAACTATGCTGGGAGACACAGCCGTGGCTATCCATCCCGATGATGATCGGTATCAACATTTGCTTGGTAAGACAGTGACCCTGCCGTTGGTGGGTCGTGAGATTCCGATTATAACAGATGATTACGTTGATCCGGAATTTGGAACGGGCTGTGTGAAGGTAACCCCGGCCCATGATCCGAATGATTTTTCCATAGGAGAGCGACACAGCCTGGAATTCATCAATGTGATGAATGATGATGCTTCCTTGAATGATAATGTGCCTGAACAATATGTAGGATTGAACAGGGAAGATGCGCGAAAAGCAATAGTTGCTGATCTGGAATCGGCAGGTCTATTGGAAAAGACGGAAGATTATACCAATAAAATCGGGTATTCGGAGCGGGGGCACGTGCCAATTGAATTCTATATTTCCGAGCAATGGTTTATTAAAATGGATGAGCTGGTTAAACCTGCCTTGGATGCGGTGAATAATGGCCGTATCACCTTTCATCCTGAACACTGGATCAAGACCTACAACCATTGGATGGAAAATATCAGGGACTGGTGTATCAGCCGCCAGCTCTGGTGGGGCCACCAGATTCCGGTTTGGTATTATAAGGACGACCCATTAAAAACTCATGTTTCCATAGACGGGCCTAGTGATCCAGAAAATTGGGAACAGGATCCCGATGTGTTAGATACTTGGGCCAGTTCGTGGCTATGGCCCATGGCAGTTCATGCCTGGCCTGAGCTGGGGAATGATTTAAAGAAATTTTACCCTACAGATACACTGGTAACCGGACCCGATATTATTTTTTTCTGGGTGGCTCGCATGATCATCACCGGCTATGAATTCATGAATAAAAGACCCTTTAAAGATGTGTATTTCACATCAATATTGAGAGATGAAAAGGGTCAGAAATTGAGTAAATCCTTAGGAAATTCTCCGGACCCGTTTAGTCTCTTTGGTGAATATGGCACAGATGCGGTTCGATTTGGGATCATGCTTATGGCACCCCAGGGTCTAGATGTTCTCTTCTCAAAAAGCCGACTGAATGTAGGTCGAAATTTCATGAACAAATTGTGGAATGCCTGCCGCTTTATAGATATGAATCTATCCGATGATTGGGATAGAACATATGAACTAAACACAGTAGAGTTGAAACTGCCGGATATGTGGATCCTGAGCAGGCTGGGACATACAATCCGCGAATACAACCGGCAGCTGAACCGGTTTCACTTTAATGAAGCAGCTAAAGTTATTTATGATTTTACGTGGAATGGTTTTTGTGATTGGTATGTGGAGATAGCTAAAACCAGGTTTTATTCCGAGGATGAAACAGCAAAAGACATCACCCGCAATATCACTGTTAGGTGCATCCGTACCGTATTGGCCCTCCTTCATCCGTATGCCCCATTTATTACGGAAGAATTATGGTTTCATTTTAAAGAAACTGATGAACCTGATTTGATCGTTTCTCCTTGGCCAGATTATGAGGATGATTGGGTTAATGATCAGGCAGAAAAAGACATGTTGGTATTACAGAATGTTATCACGGCCATTCGTAGCGTGCGCAGCAGAATGAATGTTTCACCATCTAAAAAATCAGACCTGGTGGTCCGATGCACCAATGAACAAGGCACATTTATACATACCCATGAACAGTTGCTTCGGTCCTTAGCCAATATAGGGAGTTTTTCTCAAGGAACTAACATAGAAAAACCTCCCCAATCTGCTACTGCAGTTGTGCATGGAATGGAACTTTATATTCCATTGGGAGGATTGGTAGATTTGGACAAGGAAAAATCGCAGTTGAATAAACGGAAAGACAAAATAAAGTCCTTGTTATCTGATATTGAAAAAAAGTTAGCGAATGAAGAATTTTTAATTCGTGCCCCGGAAGAAATAGTGGAGAAAGAACATCAGAAAATGGGGGAACTAACAGACGAACTTCAGAAAGTAACTGCAAATTTAGAGATGCTGCAATGAGGGGAATATTTTTCTTCTTCTTAGGGCTCAATTTATTAATCGCCCATTCTGAAAAGGCTATTATTACCATTTATAAGGATGGTACCGCCTTGGTAAAACAACCTGTTTCCTGGAGAAATGTTTCAAAGGGTAATAGTTATATTACTTTTAAAGAACTACCCGATGGCATTCATAAAGACACTCCATTTTTAAATCTTAACAATACCCAGATACTAACACAGAGATTCAATAGTAAAGTGTTTTCAAGCATCAATTACTTTTTAGACAGGAAAGGCAGTATTGTAAATCTTAAATCAAAGACTGAGAGAGCTATTACAGGGTCATTGCTGGAAATATCTAATGAATCAGTTACAATCCAGCATAAAGGCGGTGTGCGCACATTCATATATGACAATATCGAATATCTGGAAAGTAAAGACAAAATAGAGAATCCTATCTTGAGACCATTTCTTGCCTGGGATATTAAAACCAGCAACTCTGGCGAAGTGAAAGGTGAATTGGTTTACAAGTCGGCCAATTTTTCTTGGGACACTGTTTATCGATTGGTGATGAATGGACAGGATAATGGTGAACTGATTGCTGAAGCGGTTATTTCCAATGGTTCAGACCTGGATTTTAAAGATACCCAAATTCAGTTAGTAGAGGGGATCTTGAATAAGCCAAAAATGAGTCGTTTTAGACCAGATCAATCCTTTAAAATGGCCGCCCGTGCTGAATCGAAACCGGCTATGGATCAGGCAGAATTAGGCGATTATCATATCTATACACTGAATTCTACCCACGACCTAAAAGCTAAAGAAGATATTACCGTCAGGATGTATGGTCCGTTAAATGTGGGATATGTCAAAACTTATGTGTTTGAAAATACTGAACGCCGTCAAAAGGAAGAACCATTAAAGGTGGAATTGTCTATTAAGAATACTGAATCCAATGGTTTGGGTATCCCGCTTCCTGCTGGCAAAGTAGAAATATATACCTATTCAAATACTGGAGGTTTAGAATATCTCGGTACAGACCAAATAAGGCAGGTACCTAAAGGTCAATCATCCACACTCTCGTCTGGTTATGCTTTCGATATAATCGGGAAGCGTAAAGTTTTGAATTATGATCGCCAGCGGAAAAGCGAGGAGGCAGTCATAGAAGTTCAGGTAACCAATACCCGTTCCGAACTGGTTCAGGTTCGAATTGTGGAACATATTAATGGAGATTGGGTCGTAAAAAATGAATCACATAATTATCAGAAAAAGGATGCTTCCACTATTCATTTTACTATCATATTGGATCCGGGAAAAACAAAATATGTGACCTATACCTACCGCAAGGAATGGAAATAATTTCGGCGGGCTTGCAGCAAAATTTTGCCCGCCGATGAACTATGCCTGCCCTTGACCTTGATACATCTGTTTCTATATTGTCAGGAGTGGGCTCCCGCCGTGCTGAAATCCTGGTTGCTCATCAAATAGTTTATATACGAGATCTACTTTACTATTTCCCCAGGAGACATTTAGACCGCACCACAGTTACACCAATCAGGAAATTAGTTCGTGATGAATCACATTCTATTATTGGTCAAGTAGAAACTTTCGGTGAAAAATCAACCCGCCGCGGGAAGATCTTCCAGGTAATCATTTCGGATGGAACGGGACTATTGATACTTACCTGGTTTAATGGTATTCGCTATGTAAAACATTTATTTAAAATTGGAGATCGATTAGCAGTCCACGGAAAAATAGAATGGTATAATGGTTTTTCCATAATACATCCTGAGTTTGACAAATTAGAGGAAAATGACGACCTGCTGAGCACTGGATCAGTCATACCACTTTACCCGCTCACACACGAACTTAGATCAGCAGGTATTGAACAGCGTGTCTTTCGAAAAATGATGCGTGAGGTTCTGAAATCGGTCCAACCTGCTCGTGACATTTTTACCGATGCATTTTTAAAAGATTACAATCTTGTATCTTTATCTGAAGCTTTGCAACAGATTCACTTTGCGGAAAATATTGAACGGTTAAAAACTGCTATTCAGCGATTGAAATTTGATGAACATTTTTTTCTACAATTGCTGATGGCACTTCGGAAAACCAGTTTGAAGCAAACCGCGACCCGTTCACTTCCAGATATAGGACCCTATTTCAGGACGATAGCTGACTCACTTCCGTTTGATTTAACCAAAGCTCAGAAAAAAGTCCTGAAGGAAATTCATGAAGACATGAAGAAAAATGTGGCTATGAATCGCCTGCTTCAGGGGGATGTAGGTTCCGGTAAAACCATTGTAGCAATCCTGTCTAGTGTTCTGGCAGTTGGAAACAATGTCCAAGTTGCTATCATGGCTCCAACCGAGATTTTGGCAAATCAACATTACCAGTCTTTTGTTAAAGAATTGAATAAAGCCAAGATCCCCTGCACTCTTTTGGTTGGGAATATGAAAAAAAGTAAACGTCAATCTATTCTGGATGGCTTAAAAAATGGAAAAATCCCGGTTGTCATAGGCACTCATGCCTTAATCCAGGAGTATGTGGAGTTTAAGGAATTAGGTCTGGTCATTGTGGATGAACAACACCGGTTCGGTGTCCTGCAGCGCGGAAAATTGCTGGATAAAGGATTAAATCCCCATTTTATGGCTATGACTGCCACGCCTATTCCCCGAACCCTGGCCATTACTTATATGGGTGATATGGACCTGTCTATCATCGATGAAATGCCGGCTAACCGTATTCCTGTGGTGACGAAGGTAGTAAAACCGGCTCGCCTGCCTAAAGTGTATGCTTTTATCAAGGATGAAATCAAAGCGGGGCGCCAGTGCATGGTGGTTTTCCCTTTAGTGGAAGAATCTGAAAAAACTGACCTGGCTGCTGCTGTGGAGAATCATCGAGAGCTGAATGAAAAAATATTTTACGATCTAGATGTTGGTTTAGTTCACGGCCGTATGAAGGGAAAGGAAAAAAATGCCGTCATGGCAAAATTTGAATTGAATGAAATAAGTATCCTGGTATCAACGACTGTTGTGGAGGTGGGAGTAGATATTCCTAATGCAACGGTCATACTGGTAGAACATGCGGATCGTTTTGGTTTGACCCAATTACACCAGTTACGTGGGCGTGTGGGCCGCGGATCAGATAAAGGTTATTGTATTCTGGTACACAGGCATGAATCGGATAAATCGCGATTGAGACTCGCAACTATGGAAACAACGAACGATGGTTTTCAAATTGCTGATGAAGATCTGAAACTCCGGGGTCCCGGTGATTTTTTTGGTTTACGCCAGAGCGGATTCATCCAGTATAAGATTGCTAATATGATAACAGATGGTTCCTTAATCCGTCAGGCTCGAAAGGCAGCTTTTACTATGGTCGAAACTGACCCGGATCTTTGCCACGACCAGCATGCGGGAATTAGGGAACGCTTCCAGCTAGATTATAGAGATAAACTGGATATGGTTAAAATAACGTAATAATTTATTACTCATTTTGTCTCTAAATGCTGTAAAGTAAATTCCCCGTCTTTAATTCGAGCGGTCTAATAATCTAAAGAAAAATTTAATGTCCCAAGAACCTTCTACAAAAGATGAGCAACTTTTTATTTATCTGGTCGGCACTTTCCAGTCCAGTGCCTGGGTGGCTTTAGGCAAAGCAAAAAACCCCATGACGGATAAAATAGAACGTAATCTGGATCAGGCTTCATTTTATATTGATCTGCTGGATATGATGCAGACAAAGATGAAGGGGAATTTGACAGAGTATGAGGAACAAGTACTGATTAATGCCATTAGTGATTTGAAGTTGAATTATATCGAAGAACAGAAGAAACCGGATGAATCAAGTGAACCTGAACAGGAGACGAAGCAATCATCTGAGGATAAATCTGGAGAAGAAGAATAGCTTGTGATTCATACTGATTATATCCGCCTGAATCGTATCTTGGCGGGTTTTCTTTTCGTATTTTCATTTATCATTTATTATGATACGATGGCTTCAACCGTATCCTATTGGGATTGCGGAGAATTCATTGCAGTGTCCAAAACATTAGGGGTCCCGCATCCGCCGGGAAGCCCCTTTTTCCTGCTTTTAGGCCGAATCTTTTCCATGTTTCCGATTAATGAGGATATAGCCTTTCGTGTAAACCTTATATCCCCTTTGGTCAGTGCTTCAGCAGTCATGCTGCTGTACCTTATTGTTGTAAAAGTGGTTACCAGTTGGCGTGGGCAGATCAGAACAACCGGTGATGGATTAGTAGCCTTTGGCGGTGCCGCTGTAGGCGCTTTGACTTTTGCCTTTACTGATAGTCACTGGTTCAATGCCGTAGAGGCAGAAGTGTATGCTTTCAGTACATTTTTTACTGCCATAGTGGTTTGGTTGATTCTGCTGTGGAATGAAAAAGCAGATGATAAAGATCATGAACGCTATATTTTGATCATAGCCTATATAATGGGGCTCGCTACCGGACTACATCTGTTGAACTTGTTGACACTTCCTTTTATTGCTCTGATTATTTATTTCCGAAAATACAGATTTGAATGGCCTTCCTTTGGAATTATGGTAGGAATCACGGCTTTGGTGTTTTTGACCATCCATAATGGTATTATCAAAGGCATACCTAAAATGGCTGCTGGGCTGCTGGGTGTGGGTGGTACAGCAATGTTGATCTTAGCAGTTTTTGCTGCCATGGTTTGGTCAGTTATGAATAAGAAACATATGTCCAGCGTGGCGTTAACATCTGTCGTATTAATATTAATTGGATACTCTACTTATACACTTATCTATATTCGTTCTAACCAGGATCCAACCATAGATGAAAATGATCCGGAAACAGTAGTGGCAATGATTTCCTATCTTGAACGGGAACAATATGGCAGCGTAGGGCAGTTTCCAAGACGATTTAAAGGGTTAAAGCCAATTCATGAAATAGTGGGCTATCCTGAAGGACCCAACCGATCTTATTCTTTCAGACAGCGAAAAGAGTACATGGGGGTTGAATCAGGTAAACAATGGGACTTTTTTTGGAATTACCAGATCAGAAAAATGTATAATCGATACTTTTTATGGCAGTTTGCTGGTCGTGGGCCCGCTATTAATCCGGAAGTTACACCAATGGGAGCAACTAGTAGAGAAGATGGGGTGGATTGGACCCAGTTTGGTCTTCCGTTAGCTTTATTTCTTGGCATTTTTGGTATGATCTATCACGGTTATCGGGATCAGCGCATGGCCCTTACTATACTATCCTTATTTGTTCTCACTGGTTATGCTGTGATTATTTATTTAAACCAGGATGATCCCCAGCCCAGAGAAAGGGATTATTCATATGTGGGAAGTTTTCTGGCTTTTTCTATCTGGATTGGTGTCGGTTCGGCAGCGGTAGGGGAACGAATTGAAACATGGATTCAAGAAAAAAACTTTGTAAACCGACTAATTGTGATAGCACTCATATTACAAATTCTGTTTATTCCAGGTGTGATATTAAGTGCCAATTATCATTCCCATGATCGATCCGGTAATTATGTTGCCTGGGATTATAGCTATAATATTCTTCAATCCGTGGAACCGAATGGTGTTCTGTTTACGAATGGTGATAATGATACGTTTCCGTTATGGTATTTGCAGGAAGTGGAGGAATTAAGAAAGGATGTAGCTGTAGTGAATTTGAGTTTGCTCAATACGGAATGGTATATCAAGCAGCTTCGGGATTCGCGCCCGGACAGTACCAGTTATATACGACTTTCAGACCGTCATGTAGATAAGATTACTTCCAATCTCCAGAGGTGGGAAGAAAAGAAGGTACAGATACCTGCAAAGCATGATCCAGAAAATCCTGACGGTTTTATTGAATGGAATTTAAAACCGACCTTTGCCGGACAGGCCTTGCGTGTACAGGATATTATGATCCTGCGCATTATTAATGATGCCAAATGGCGAGTCCCCATTTATTTTGCTGTAACAGTCTCACAGTCAAACCGCATCGGCCTGGATAATTATTTGGATATGCAGGGACTTACATTTCAATTGAAAAGCCACAAGACCAAACCTGTGGACAGAAAGAAAATGTACGCTAATTTAATGACGGATGTAGGATCACAAGTTTGGTCGAAAGAGTTTTCCCCTGCCGATTTCAATCGTGAAGAAGATCTTGATTATCTTAACTGGTCACGTGATTATCAGCCAGGTTATATGTTTCGCAATCTTGGAAATGATCAAGTCTATTTTAATAATCAAATTATCCGACTGCTTCAGAATTATCGCAGTGCTTATATGCAGTTGGCAGTTACTTATTATCTGGATTATCAGAAGGAAACAAGAAAAAAGAATCCTAACGGATCTATCCTGACCGACCTTCGGGAAAAAACATTAGCCGTTTTAGATCGAATGCGCAGGAATATTCCAGAATCTACCATCCCTATTACCGCTGAAGACCTCCATTACCAGGTAGCGAGATTATATGGAGATCTGGATCGCACTGAAACAATGAGACAGATACTGAATAAGTTAACATCCACCGTTGTAACCCGCCCGGACAACAGGGTCGAATATGCTAATGTTTATTATAGAGAATTAGGTGATACAACTAAAGCACTGAACATGTTAGAGAATCTGCAAAGTGAATTTATTCAAATGGAAAGCATGATCAAGGTTAAGGGGTTTGGGCGTAAAACTGTTTCCAGCAAACAATGGCAAAAATGGCAGCGAGCCTATCCGGATATTATATCGTCTCTGGTTTATATATATAGAGCTGCCGGCCGTGATCTGGAAGCAGAAACAGTTCTTAATGACTGGGTCGAACGCTATCCTAATGATAGAAATGCGAAGAAGCTGTTAGACGAGGTCCGCGCCAGCGGCTAGGACACATCAGGTCCTCGTGCCTGGCTCCAAATTAATGGTCAGTATTATAATTCCCCACTGGAATGGGATAGATGTTTTATCTGAGTGCCTGGAATCCCTGAAAAAAACACGTTATTCAGACTTTGAAATAATTGTTGTGGATAATGCTTCATCTGATGGGAGTGCCAGATGGATAAAGGATAACCATCCGGATATTGTATTAGTTGAAAATGAGGAGAACTATGGATATGCCGGAGGGTGTAACCGAGGTGCAGCAATAGCCAAGGGAGATTATGTTGTATTTCTAAATAATGATACCGTTCATGATCAGCACTGGCTGGAACCATTAATCAGCAGAATGGAATCCGATAGAAACATAGCCGCTGTACAGCCAAAAATACTCAATTATTTTCAGCGTGATCTTTTTGATTATGCGGGTGGCGCAGGCGGTCACATGGATATATTTTGTTTCCCCTTTACCAGGGGTCGAATGTTTTTGGACCAAGAGGTTGATAAAAGTCAGTATGATACTGCCGAGACCTGTTTTTGGGCTTCCGGAACAGCCATGGTGGTTCGAAAGGATGAATTCAATAAGGCAGGTCGATTTGATGAAATATTTTTTGCCCATATGGAAGAAATTGATCTTTGTTGGCGATTCCATGCAATGGGGTTTCAGGTTTGGTCGGAACCAAAGTCAGTAGTTTTTCATAAAAATGCTGTATCACTGCCAATGTATTCGCACCAGAAATATTATTTGAATCATCGCAATTCGCAACTAATGCTTTTCGGGAATTATTCCTTTCCGTTGTCTCTTTACTTGGGATTCATTCGTTTTATATTGGAGTGGATCGCCTGTGGCTATGCCATATTTAAACTGGACTGGAATCACGTAACCGGAATTTTAAGAGCTTTTGGGTGGTTAATTTTTCACCCCCACCGGATATGGCAGAGACGGAAACAATTTAAAAGACTGCGCCAGGTAAAAGATAAGGATATTATGAAAAGAATGGCAAAAACTGCTATTGTCCTTGAGTATTATTTAAAAGGGAAGAGAACTTATTCAGACATTTTATCAAGAGCGGCTTGATATAGTTCCCAACGGTCCGGATCCAGTTCATTTATATCCTGCAGGAGATCCCTGCGGCCCAATAAACTGAAAACCCGGGCTAGATTTTCAGACTGAACTTTCATGAAATATTGTGTGTGCTGTTCCCGCCCGAAATCGTGGTAGGTTTGCTCAAGCCCATCCAGCATATTCTTAAATTCTTTGACAGCTTCATCCACGTTGGCTTCCTTCATTAAGTCCATGCCAACATAATATGCCAAGCGCGCCTTTCTTAAACCGGAATTCCCGCTCAAATCATCCACGAGTGTCGTCCGGGCGGCCCAACCCTTTTTATACTCAGATCCAGAGCCGCGCAAAGCAATATCACGTGCGGTCTCATAGGCTGTGTTGCCACCGCGGAATTCATAGGTGTCAATTTCCCCGGCAAGAATCAGTTGCGCGTAGAACGCCAGAAAACCGGAAAGGGGTTCAAATAAAACCAGGTCAAAATATAGACTGGTACTAGCACTATAATAAAATTGAACCCCTTTATCAAAATAACGCTGATCAGAACCATTGGTAAAAAGTGCTTGGCAAAGATAGGTTTTTACATTTCCTTTTGATGATGAACCTTCAAAAATAAGCTGAATGTGAATAGGGATATTCAGATCACTGAATCCTTTATCCCAGGATGTGGTTAGGAAAAACCGGCGTATATCTTCAATGAGCGGCATGAGGTTTTGCTTTTCATCGCTTCTCAAAAGACGATCATCGAAGGTTATTTCTATTGAACCAAACTGTGAAAAAAGCTGGGAAGGGAGAATAAGAAATAAAAAAAGATAACTGAGTAGTTTTCCCATAGGGTGAAAATAGACTCAAGGGTTTTTTCCGAACAAGGCCTTTGTCTAACTCATTTTCACCGGTCTGGTTTCTAGGTAATTTTGGTGTATGGCTAACATAAAAGAATTATTAAATAATGCTCGGTATCAACACGTCCGGGAATTATTGACCATTGCTGGTGAATTAAGCCATAGGACTGGCGTAGCAGCCTACGCTGTAGGCGGGTGTGTTCGGGATTTACTCTTGGGCAAGAACCTGTATGACCTGGATCTGATGATTGAAGGGGAAGGGATTCCATTTGCCCGTAAACTGGCTGCAAAACTGGGTGTAAAAAAAGTCGTACCATTTGAAAAATTCGGCACAGCTTTAATTCCAAATAAACCGATTCAGATCGAAGTAGCTACTTCCCGAATGGAAGTTTATGATGCTGATTCCAGAAAACCATCGGAAATCAATTATACTGATTTACATGGAGACCTAAGTCGACGGGATTTTTCAATTAATGCCATGGCTATGGCTATTCACCCTGAAAACTTTGGTGAACTGACAGATCCATTTGGAGGAATCAGTGACCTGAATTCGGGAATATTGAGGACCCCCATGGATCCAGATGAAACTTTTTCAGATGATCCTTTGCGAATAATGCGAGCGGCTTATTTTACTTCAAAATTAAGATTTAGGATCAAGAATAATTGTTTGGATTCCATGAAGCGTCAAGCAGAAAGAATAATAATAGTTTCCTGGGAGCGAAAACGTGATGAATTCATAAAGATCTTATCAACTGATAAGCCTTCCATCGGGTTATTAATTTTGAAAAAATCAGGACTCATGAATCATATTTTTCCTGAAATCGACGTGATGGACGGTTTAGAACAGACATCTGAGTGGCATCATAAGGATATCTTTTTACATACTCTACAGGTCGTGGATAATGTAGCCGAATTATCTGATAAAATGGAGTTGCGATTCGCAGCTTTAGTTCATGATATTGCTAAACCGAACACACGAAAGATCGATTCTGAAAAAGGATATACCTTCCATGGTCATGATGCGGTGGGAAAACGTATGCTTAATAAGGTAGCTAAGCGGATGAAACTGCCAAATAAACTAGCGGAATATCTGAAGAAATTGACACTTCTGCATTTACGCCCGATCGCACTGGTAAAAGAAGAGGTAACAGATTCCGCTGTCCGCCGGCTCATGGTAGATGCGGGAGAGGAACTGGACGACCTGATGACGCTATGTCGGGCGGATATCACCACTAAGAATCCCACCAGGGTTAAGCGCTACATGCGGAATTTTGAGATTGTAGAAGAAAAAATGGGCGTTGTGGTTGATCGGGATGCTATGAAGACCTTTCAATCTCCGGTGGGGGGTGATGAAATTATGGAGATCTGCGGTCTGGAACCTGGAAAGAAGATTGGGGAAATAAAATCAGCTATTGAAGAGGCCATTCTGGATGGTAAAATTGAAAATTCCTACGATGCGGCAAAACGCTATTTAATGGAGATCAAAGACCGTTATTTATCGGGATAAGATCAAAAAGGAAACTAATTTCACCTTCTGTAATAAAATCGAGAAAAATTAAATTGATGAATTTTATTTTTTCTATATTAATACTCTCAGTGTTTATATCTGCTGCCGTGGCTCAGGGGTATGATCTGGCGGAATGTATTGGCATTGCACTGGACAACAAGCAGACTCTTT
Organism: Fidelibacterota bacterium; assembly: GCA_012964275.1. Taxonomy (GTDB): domain Bacteria; phylum Fidelibacterota; class Marinisomatia; order Marinisomatales; family UBA1611; genus UBA1611. The sequence goes on from DTUG01000023.1 coordinate 15,092, forward strand.
ATTCCGCAGAATTGGAAGTACAATCGGCAGAAAAAGGTGTAACCGGATCCTACAGCGGCTTGCTGCCATCGGTGAATTTGAGTACCAGTAGCGGTCGGACCCACTACCCGGAGCAGGAAACCATTTCCTTGGATTTTGAGAACAACAAACTCGATACATCCGTTTCAAGGTCTACAAGTTCTATGTCAACCGGATTGTCTATCAACCAAACTCTTTATGATGGCGGCCGATCCTTCAATACGGTGCGGCAGGCCAGAACTAATCTGGATATTGCCCGTCTGAACCAGCGGCAGACCCGGATTCAGGTCATTCAAAATGTCGCTAGTTCTTATTATGGGCTTCTGCAAGCCCAACAGTTATTGGATGTGGCGGAAAAAAACCTGAATCTCTCGGAACAGCAGGTAGACCTGGTGCAAAAACAATTTGATGTAGGCGCCGTTCGTAAAACAGATTTACTCAAGGCGGATGTTGCCAGGGGCCAAGCCAAAGTAGATGTGCTGAACCGTAAAACCGCACTGGATAATGCCCGTCGGCAGTTATTCAATGATATGGGCATGCAGGACTTTGGCCAGTCTATTTCTGCCGTAGCGGATGAATGGACAGATGTGCAGGTTCCATCCAGTGCGGATGCACTGGAACTTTTAAAAACAAAGAACCCGAGTTTGCTGATCCAACAGTCTCGTATCAGCCTGGGTGTACTGCAGGTGAAAATGGCGAAAGGGGTACGCCTGCCATCTTTGGGAGCTTCCATGAGTTATTCAGCCAATGGTGAAAACAGCGATGCCCTGATGGAGGCAGTGAAAGATGATTGGATCGTGGGTATGAATTTGTCCCTAAGCGTACCATTATACTCCGGTAGCCGCTTATCTACCAACCAGCAGCAAGCCAAATTATCTCAACAAAAATCAGAAAATGATTATATCACTTATTTGAATGATCTAAGAGTGCAGGTTGAGTTGCTTCGCAAATCGCTGGAGAATTATAGTGAAATCATTCCCATTAATCAAAGTGTAGTGGTTTCAGCAGAAGAAGACCTGAAACTAGTCCAGGCGCGTTACAGTCTGGGTTCCGCCACCATTCTGGAGGTCCTGGATGCCCAGGTATCCCTGATCCGTTCTAATTCAAACTTGATCAACACAGTGCATAACGCACGGATACGGGAAAAGAACCTGAAGGCTATCCTGGGCACACTTGATTTAGACTACCAAACCAAAGAAGAATAATTATGCTGAAAACACTCAAAAAGAAAAAAGTATGGATACCGCTTTCGCTCCTAATTGTGATCGTCATCGGATACTTCATAAAGAAAAGATACGAAAAGGATACTATCGCGGTACAATTTGAGACGATAGAACGGCGAGATATCATCCACAAGGTGAATGCCAACGGAAAAATACAACCGGAAGAGGAAGTCCAGATCACTTCTACGATTACGGGATGGATCACGGAAATCACAGTTAAGGAGGGAGATGCAGTTCAGTCTGGACAACACCTAATCAGCATTGATGAAAAACAATACCGGCCACGCTACAATCAGGCTTTGTCTCAGGTCAAATCTTCAGAAGCAAATATGCGTAAGGTTCAGTCTCAGATGGATCGCACAAAAACACTATTCTCCCAGAACCTGATTTCCAAGCAGGAACTGGAACAATTGGAAGCTTCCTATCAAATCGCTTTAAGTCAGGCAGAGCAAGCCAAAGCCAATTTGCTATCCGCAGAGGATGAACTTTCGAAGACCCGATTAACGGCTCCTAAATATGGTATTGTTACCAGTCTAACCAAGGAAGAAGGTGAAATGGCAGTGGGAGGCATGTTCAATCCCGGTGTGCTGATGACCATTGCAGATCTCTCACGCATGGAGGTTTTGGTAGATGTGAATGAAAATGATGTGGTGACCATTGAAGTTGGTGATACCACGGAGATCGAAATTGATGCCTTTCCGGATACGGTCTTCTTTGGTATGGTAAGTGAAATAGCCCATACAGCCCAATCTTTAAACCTGGGCAGTCAGGAACAGGTAACCAATTTCAAGGTAAAGGTTAAAATCCTATCACCGCCACCTGGCGTCCGTCCGGGTATGAGCAGTACAGTCAATATCATTACAGAAAAACGGCCGAACGCTGTCGCTATTCCCATCCAATCTCTTACAGCCCGGCCCGAAGATTATGAAAAAGTTGCGAAACGAAAAGCAAAAGGAAAAAAGTGGGGGAACCGTGAAGGAAAAAACAGGGATGAAGATGAAAAAAGATCATTTAAAAAGAAAACTGAAATGATTGAAGTGGTATTTATACTGGCAGATGAATTTGAAGGAGAGCCCGCCGGAAAGGGCAGAAAATATACCCTTGTTCAACCTGTGGAAGTAGATGTGGACAGTGAAACTCATTATGTGGTGCTTTCCGGTGTTGATGAAGGACAACAAATCGTTACAGGGAGTTATCGTGCCATCAGTCGCGAACTTCAACACGGTACTTTAGTTACAGTGGATGATTGGTCTGAAAAAGGTCGTCATAACAAGCAGTTAGAAAAATCTGAAGATAATGATAACAACCAAGAGAACGATTAATGTGTCCCTGATTTTATTAAAAAAAATTTATAAGATTTACCATGTAGGCGGCGAGGAGGTGCGGGCATTGGATGGTGTTGACCTGACTATCAGTAAAAATGAATTCTTGGCTATTAAAGGTCCATCGGGATCAGGTAAATCGACCCTGATGAATATGATTGGTTGCTTGGATACACCTACATCCGGTGATTATGAGTTTGAGGGAGAAATGGTTCATAATATGGATGATAACCAACTGGCATCTATTCGCAACCGTAAGATTGGCTTCGTTTTTCAGACATTTAACCTGTTACCGAAAGCTACAGCGCAGCATAATGTTGAAATTCCTCTGGTCTATGCCAATATCAGGCGCGAAAAACGTTTAATGATGGCTTCAAAGGCCCTGACCAGTGTAGGATTGGAAGATAGAATGCACCACAAGCCCAATGAACTTTCCGGCGGGCAGCGACAGCGAGTAGCCATTGCCAGGGCGCTGGTAAATAATCCATCTCTCGTTTTGGCGGATGAACCCACGGGAAATCTGGATTCGAAAAGCGGGCAGGAAATAATGGATGTTTTTGATGCTTTGCACCAGGAAGGAAACACAATAGTTCTGGTTACCCATGAAGATTATATTGCTGCCCATGCCAATCGCACCATTCAGTTGTTTTGAGAATTTAAAAATTTCCATCACGGCTGTTCTGGCCAATAAGACCCGTTCTTTATTGACAGCATTGGGCGTGGTGATCGGGATCCTGGCGGTGACCCTGATGGGTACCCTGATATCGGGGCTGGATCAATCTTTTGAAAAAAGTATGGAATTTTTAGGAAAAGATGTTCTATACATCCGCAAGTTCCAATGGTTTGGCGAAGATGAATGGTGGGAGATTCGAAACCGTCCGGATATCCTGGTTAAAAATGCCGGTGTGATACGTGAACGGTCACAATATGCACAATACGTAGCCCCTGTTTCAGAATGGTGGACTTCAGTAAGAAAAGATGATGAAAGTGTTTCCGGCGTACGTGTTTCAGGAACGACAGAAGATTATGCCATGATTACAGTGGCGGAGGTTGAGAAAGGACGTTTCTTTTCCCGCGCAGAAAATAGATCCGGAGCCCGGGTGGCCCTGATTGGAAAAGATATTTCCGATGTGCTTTTTGAAGGAAGAAATATCCTCGGCGAACGAATTCAGATCGGTAACTATAATTTCAGAATTATCGGTGAAATAGAAAAACAGGGAAAATTCCTGGGTATGTTCAGCCTGGACAAGCAGGTGATCATACCCATCGGTGCCCATCAGCGGTTATTTTCCCGCAGAGGCTGGACCGGGATCAATGTAAAAGTAGATAATGCTCATATTGATGATGCCCATGAAGAGCTTACAGCTTTAATGCGCCAGCTCCGGAGGCTGAGGCCATCCGAGAAAAACAATTTTGCTATCAATCGGCAGGATCCATTCAGGGAACAATATTCGATGATCAAATTGGCTATTGGCGGCACGGGTATTTTTATTACAATTTTATCATTGGTTGTAGGCGGGATTGGGATTGCCAATATTATGTTCGTCTCGGTGAAAGAGCGAACCAAGGAAATTGGAACCCGAAAAGCTTTGGGAGCCACTTCCCGGATGATTTTAGGCCAGTTTTTAATGGAATCCATGACAATTTGTCTTTTTGGCGGTTTGGTCGGTATGAGCCTGGCTTATGGCGGCAGCAGGATTATTAATTCTTTTTTCCCATCGGAAATGCCTATCGGATTGGCCATGAGTGCATTGGGCCTTTCCATGTTAGTGGGGATCATTTCAGGGTTGGCACCCTCCTATAAAGCAGCAAATCTTGATCCGATTGATGCTCTGCGCTATGAATGATAAAGTACCAAATTGGATTTATGTTCATGTGCTTACGTGTGGTATCTATTCCCATGAACATCGGAACATTTTTAACTAAAAAACTTTATTATGGTGAAAAAATCTCACTTTAAAAATACACTGAAAGAAAGTTTCCGAATGGCGCTGGAAGCGATCCGGGATAACAAGCTACGATCTGTCCTGACATTGCTTGGGATCACTATTGGTGTTTTTTCTGTGATCGCTGTTATGACGGCCATCAATACACTGGAATCTTCCGTCCGGTCCGGTCTGAATATTTTTGGAACCAATACTTTTTCTGTTTCGAAATATCCTTCCATCCAGATGGGGGGTCATGGACGATGGAAATATCGCAACCGGCCGAATATTACCTACGAGCAGTATGAAGAACTGAAAAATCGAGCAAGGCTGCCGGCTATGATCAGTGCAACAGACGGAAAGAAAGGTATAACGGTCAAATACAAAGACAAGCAGGCTCTGAAAAGTGTTGCTGTCGCTGGTGGTGATGAAGGAACAGTGCGAACATATAATACTACGATTAACGACGGTCGAAATTTTACCGGGAATGATGTGAACCATATGCGTAAGGTAGCAGTGATTGGTATGGATGCTGTTACGCAACTGTTTCCTTTTGAAGATCCTCTTGATAAAGTCATTACCGTCGGAGGTATAAAATTCAGGATTGTGGGTGTTACAAAACCAAAGGGAGCCACCTTTGGCGAAAGCCAGGACAATTATGTTGTCATTCCTATCACGACCTACCTGCAGTATTTTGCCAGCCGTCGAACTTCATTGGATATTAATGTGGTCGCACCTTCTGAGAAATTATATAATGCCACCCGGGATGAGGTGATCGGTCATCTACGGGTGATACGCAATTTGCAGCCCCATGAAGAAAACGACTTTGAATTGACATCTAACGAAGAGATTCTGGATGAACTTTCCGTTTTTACAAATGGGATTAAAATATTTGCATTTTCGGTCAGTGTCATCGCCCTGGTTGTGGCCGGGATCGGTATTATGAATATTATGCTGGTTTCTGTCACGGAACGGATCAAGGAAATCGGTGTTCGCAAGGCCATCGGCGCAACCAAACAAGACATCCTGATCCAGTTTTTAATGGAAGCGGTTTTCCTGAGTGAATTTGGTGGGATTGCCGGCATCGTGCTTGGCGTGGCCGGAGGGAATGCCGTGGCAGGCATTTTCGAGATCCCGGCGGTCATCCCATTGGACTGGGCCTTTATTGGTCTTTTTGTCTGTTCTGTAATCGGAATCGGTTTTGGGATCTACCCGGC
>DTUG01000024.1 GCA_012964275.1 Fidelibacterota bacterium
AGCCCGTAGGGGAATCGAACCCCTGTTACCGCCTTGAGAGGGCGGCGTCCTAACCGCTAGACGAACGGGCCATTAGTAAAAATTACGAGCGTGTGTCTTTCTCCTTCAAGGTGTATTGAAGCAGGAATAAATTTCATTCTCCTGGACGATATTCCCGCTCAAGATTTTTCTGGATATCATCCAGATCCATCCAAACTGGTTTCATTTTCTGTTTCGAAAATAGTATAGACTGATCATCATAGTGCCGTGATCCTTGATCTTGTACAGCAGAGCCAAAATGATGAATACTTTCTGCACTGACATTTCCATCAGTATCCCACTCAACAATTTGGAAATAGCTGTCACCAGCCCTGGCAACCATTTTACCATCTTTCCACGTAGCATAAATTGCACGCAGCAATCCCGGCCCGCCTGCTAATGGTAAATTAGTATCTCCTCTGACTAGCCTTTGTACTTCGCCAAGGGGTACGTCTATCCTTCCAAATTTCTTTCTCAGTTTCGCGATGGCATCTAGCAAACGTTCGTTGATCATAACCTGATCGTGAACATAATCATCAAATTTGAATGTAAGAGGAAAAACCATAATCGCTAATGCTGCAGCTCTGCTCTCTGCATCAGCCTTTAGGTCCCAGTTTTTTAAAAGTTCAATAGCTTCCAGTACGTCATTATCGTCTGATTCTGTTTCTGTTACAAAACGTTTTACAGCATAGGCCATGACAGATTCTTTAGAATATTGCAGATCATATTTGAAGGTATAAAATTCATTTCTGGTAATGGAACTGTCATTGCCATAGAGATCTATAGCACGGAGAGAACGATTTGTTTGATGAGTTTCTATTCCCGATGCGGGAGACACCGATCTGGGTAGAACATCATTCTCATTCCCGGTAGCGAGAAAGGGACTGGCATTGCAATTCTGGTAAAAACTCCCGGGCGGGTTAACAACCTGGGGCAATGAATTAAATTCCAAATAATCGTTCCATAATGCTTTTGATGTGTTCCCCGGAAGATACCCTCTCCAATCGAATGACTCGTTTCGCTTAGGGATCATTCCATTGTAAAGATAATAAATATTCCCTTCCCTGTCTGCATAGCCGGTATTGAACATGGGCAAACTGAGCATGGACATGGCATCTTTGAATTCATCCAGGTTTGTTGCTTTGTTCATGCGATACCATTGCTCAAGCGTTCGCATTTCATTCATGCCAGCGTACCGGACCGCGTACACACCATGTTTTTGTTTTAATACGGGACCGTGAACCGAACGATAAATTTTTCGGTTAAAGGTCCATTTTACAGGCCCCCATAATTTAACCCGGATGGGAATTGTCTCTACGGTAAGATCCCGCCATTCACCATCAAACAAATACTGGTTGTCATTATCAGGATTTATTTCAAGCTCATACACATCAACCAGGTCTGGACTGTTTACTGTATGGGACCATCCATGGTTTGGGCTGTGGCCGATTAAAACAACCGGTGAACCTGGAAACAGTCCGCCAGCCATATCCCATCCTTCTTCGCTGTGTACGTGCACTTCATACCAAGATGTGGGACCGTGCCAAGGTTGATGGGTATTTATTAACAATCTGGTGTACCCATCCGCAGAACGTCCCGGGCCAACCGCGATCACATTGCTTGCCAGCATAGTAATATTCAACGGGTTTTCATCTGAACGGTCTAGATCGTTAGATGCAAGTTGTGGTTTAGTTTTTTTATATAATTTCCCGAGGGTATTTTCCAATCCATACATCAGTGGCAATCGATGCATGAATCCTGCAATAATATCCCTACCTCTTGTTGGATATAGCCCCGGCAATTGCTGCTCAGGGTGCGCTGCAGCATAATGGTTCAACCCATCAGCATAGGCTTCGCATATTGCTTTCACATCGTCAGGTATCTCTTTATCATATCTGGCATTGACCTGGTCCCAGATCCCCAGAACATGCACATAGTAATCGTTTATGGCAGCTTTTGGACCGTAAACACTGCCCAATTTTGCCCTACCTGCCAAGATTAATTCCTGAATTGTTTTAAAATCATCTTCTGAATGGGCCCAGGCCAGGCCATAGGCCACAGCGGCATCGGTTTTGCCAAAAATATGCGGGACACCCCACGTATCTCTGTAGATGGTGACGTCGTAATCCGGGCGAACCGTTTCAGGCGTTCCCAGGTACAACCGACCTGGTCCGGCACAGGATATAAAAGCCAGCGTTCCAATAAGATATATATAGCTACTGGAATATTTTAGAGACATGAAAGGTGCGAAACTTAAACCAGACTCGATATCATTATATTTAGATTAATTCTAATATACCTGGAACGCTATGCGACCGTTATAACCATCTACTTCGCCCATGAGTGTCCCATTCTCACTAAAACGAAGGATCTTCCAGATATATGACTGCTGTACCAGAAACTCTGCTCCATTATCACTGGGAATGGGAAAAATATTGTAAAGATATGGGTAAGCATCATCCAGGATTATTTCATTTACCAATGTTTCCATACTAACCCGGCCAGAGACCCAGCTATCTGTACCATACTTGTAGCCTGTATAAAAACAGAACCAGTTAACCGTATCAATAGCTGCATCCGTCACCATCGTATTTGTGATGATCGTGTCTATCTCTCCATCAGTGTTGATCCGGTAGAGCCCGGTTGTATCTGCGACCCAGCCATACCCATGTGCCGTAACCGCTGAAGGGTATTTAAATCCTTCAATATATTTAATCGATTTGAATCCGCTATCCACCGGAACGTACATGACCGCTCCCGAGTCAGGGATCGTCAGCCAGGAACCATTATTTACATGGTCAAAACTTAATTGTGTGTCCCAGTTTAAGCTTAATCCCAGGGAACGTTCTGCAACAATATCATTGTTCACGTTCACGCTGACAATCAGGCCATCCCGGGTGGCCACATGAACCATACCCTGGTCCTGGTTCACATCCAGGTCCAGTGGATAGCCCGGCAGTGCAACAGATTCTATATCAACCAGATCTGTGGAGATCAACAGCAGTGACCGATCGTAATAATCCGCAACACAGAATCGGTTATCAATTCTTCGAAGAGATATTTGCCGGGGTGACGACACATACCTGGTAGTAATCAAATGATTACCATCCCAGGAGATCATTCGCACACTATTGTCCCAAAAATCAGCAACATAAATGTTGAAAGGTCCCACAGTGACCTGAACCGTATCCGAACGGGCAGATATATCGGTCTCTGTGTGAACTTCCAGGGCATAGGTGTATGTTTCGTAAAATGAAACGCTGGTATCCAAAAAAGATGTTGAACCAGGCGCCACTTCTCCAAGCTTGACCATATCTGATTCTAACGTTCCGCGGTATATCACGTAAAAAGTAAGATCGTTTATGTCAACAGGGTTCCATAATACCTGTACCGTATTCTGTACTGGTACCAGGCTTAGACCTGTTGGTCTTCCGCCAGTGTATGGATTGTTTGGATCTAACGGATTCAATGGTTCTCGATCTGAGCAACTCAATATATAATAACTTAAAGTAATACTTACGATTATTCTAATTATCTTCAATATAACTATAGATAAGTAGCTGCATAAATAATTGTGATCCTACCACCATCATTCCGGAAGCCTGGTCCAGTTTCTTTGTTTGGTCCCATGCCTCCTGCCGCTCATCCAGGTCACCGGCATGGAGATATTGATCATAATATCTGTCGGACTCCATCTGTATTTGCCAGGCCAGACCGCCAAGCAGTATCGTGCCATATGCTGCCACCCAACGCACAAAACGCTTTCTGGGAGAAATGAACACTCTGCCACTTGATTCATGGTTTAACCCGCTCAGTGTGTCTATGGCAGCGGTTCTTTCAACAGGATGCAGTTTATTGGTCCAGCTATCTTTCTTTTGCCCAAAAAGAATGCAGCAGATCATTATACTAAATAGAATAGATTTTTTCATTTATAATATTGTATTTGAAATTTCACGTCCTGCATTAGAAAGCCAGACCCTGATTGCCAGAATCCTGCCAGTCTCCTAAGTGTGTCAGATCGCCATATTTCCGTACCTGTGTCCGCGTCCACGTTGATCGCAACTCCTTTAGCAAATGGAATGATAAGATTACCGTCGGTTTGAAAGAACGATTCGCTGGGCAGCCCTAAATTAAAATCTGATGTCCATGATATTTCTCCATTCAGGGCCATTCTCATCAAATGTCCATTGCGGAAAATTAGAAACAGGTCATTGTCTTGTGCCTGAAACTCAAAACCATTCATAAAGTGAATACCATGCTGAATATTCCCGGTTTCCGCATCCAGTACCCATAGAGAGTCTCTTCCGGGACCTACGAAAATTCTATCCTGATCAACTTTGACATTTAAATTAAAATTAAGATCCAGCGCTTGGTTCCACATTTTAGAAAGCCGGTGATCATAGCACTGAAGGTGTCCATCGTCTGTTACTGCCAGAAATTTTCCCGAATTGGCAGAAAATAATTTGATCACACCAAAACGGTTCTTTTTCTCGTTTATGAT
>DTUG01000025.1 GCA_012964275.1 Fidelibacterota bacterium
GTTTCTGGAATGATGGTGGTTGGATCACAACTATTTACATTGGAAATTGTAATAATACTAAAAAATTGAATATAGATTTTTTGGCATTCGGGAAAGATGGGTTTTCATTAAATACTCTAGGTAATGATCTTTTTATCTCTGGTGGAAGTGGGAAGGGTGTTTTATTTGGTGTGTATGGCTTTTTAGAGCGCATTGGATGCCGGAGATACAGTGCAGACATGGAGGTTATTCCAAAAAATAATCATCTAAAGATCCCGGGCTTGAATATCACGGAAATTCCAGTGTTTGATTATCGGGAAACTTTAATGCCCGATGCGTCTAATTCTGATTATGCTGAATGGCATAAAATACACCACCGGAGTGAGCGGGGAAATGATTGGGGAATGTGGGTTCACACTTTTGATGATCTTATTCCTCCTGAAAGATATTTTGATACTCACCCTGAATATTTTTCATTAAACAATGGTGTTCGGTCCTCCAAAACCCAACTATGCCTGAGCAATCCAAATGTTTTAGATCTTGTCATCTTGCGGTTAAAAGAGCTGATCGCAGAAAACCCTCGCGCAACTTACTGGTCAGTCTCCCAGAATGATACCTATGGTCCCTGTGAATGCCTGGGATGTAAAAAATTGGACAACCAATACGGCGGTGTCCCTTCCGGGTCTTTAATACATTTCGTGAATCAGATTGCAGAGAGATTTCCTACAAAGATTATTTCTACCCTCGCCTATCAATATTCCAGGCGGGCACCGACGGGCATCAAACCAGCTGATAATGTTAATATAGTTCTTTGCACTATTGAGCTCAACCGAAGTAGGCCAATTAAAACTGATCCGGGCAGTCTCAGTTTTGTGAAAGATATTTCAGATTGGAAAAAATTGACTAATAACATCCTAATCTGGGATTATATCGTTCAATTTCGGAATTATCTGGACCCCTTCCCCAATCTTCATGTTCTGCAACCGAATATTCAGTTTTTTTTAGACAGCGGGGTAAATATGATGTTTGAACAGGGCAGTAATCGGTCACTGAGTGAATTCCATGAGCTTCGTTGCTATATCATGACTAAACTATTGTGGAATCCTGATGTGGATGTGGATGCCCTCATGAATGATTTTCTAAATGGATTTTATGGGGACGCGGGTCCGCATCTAAGAAAATACATCGATCATATGCGTGAAGTGCTCGTTGAATCTGGAGGTTCGCTGACCATTTATGGATATCCTTGGGACGGATACCAAACATACCTGTCCCCGGCCTTGCTCCACGAATACACATCTTACTTTGATGATGCGGAAGCAGCGGTTTCAGATAAGCCGGATATTTTGGCCCGGGTTGAAAAAGCCCGATTACCACTAGAATTTGCAATACTTGAGATCTCAAAACGAAATGTCACAGAAACCTATTCGCTTTTTAAAAGAACCGGGGGGAAATGGGAAGTAAAACCGGAAATGCGGGAAAAAATGGAATTGTTTGTCCGGAACTCAAATCGTTTTCAGTTTAAAAGATTGCACGAAATGGGGTTTACCCCGAATGAATACCATGGGTCCATGACCTATTATTTTGAAAATGGGATTACGGATCATTTAGCTTATGGTGCGACTGTTAAGGTGAAGAATCCCTATAGTGATAAATATCCTGTTGGCGGTGCAACGGCCCTGACAGATGGGCTCCGCGGAACCAATGATTATCATTTCAACTGGCTCGGGTTTGAAGGGTATGAGTTGGATGCTGTAGTGGCTTTCGATGGAACCACCTTAGTAAATAATATATCTGTTAATTTTTTACAGGATGCGAAATCCTGGGTATGGATCCCCCACAACGTAGACTTTTTCGGATCCACAGATGGGGTAAATTACCAACACCTAAAATAAGAAAACAAATGAACGTGATTTTGAAAAAATCATTGAAATATTTTCTGTTCCAGTTGAGAATAATCAATTTCAATTTATACGCATCACCACACAAAGTTTTATTCAATGCCCGGAGTGGCATTTGGGCGCCGGAGGCAAAGCCTGGATTTTCGCAGATGAAATCATAGTAGAATAAACAGGTTTTAATCAGCCCGGTTTGCAAATCAAAATCGTTTCAATTTCAATAGATATTATTATATGGGTGTTAATTCTAATATATCTGGAATGCTATGCGACCGTTAAAACCGTCTAGTTCGCCCATTGGTGTTCCATCATCATTAAAACGAAATATCTTCCAAAAATATGATTGCTGTACTAGAAACTCGGCTTTATCTTCTCTCGGAATGGAAAATATATTGTATAGATAGGGGTAAGTATCTTCCAATATTATTTCATGTGCCAACGTGTTTAGGCTAATTCGACCAACAATCCAACTATCGGCACTAGAATTATACCCAGTATAAAAACAAAACTTATTCAATGTGTCGATAGAGACATCTGTCACCATGGTATTTGTTACAATGGTTTCTATCTCTCCATCTGGGTTAATTTGGTGAAGCCCAGTTCTGTCTGCAACCCAACCATTGTCATGTGCAGCAACCGCTGAAGGATAGTTAAATCCTTCGAAATATTTAATTGTAGAAGTTTCGTTCTCTGTTGGTATATACAATACCGTTCCTGAGTCGGGTATAGTTAACCATAGGCCCCGATTCACATGATCAAAACTCGATTGCGTGTCCCAGTTTAACTTTAGACCTAGGGAGCGTTCTGAAAAAATTTCATTTTCCATATCCACGCTAATAATTAATCCATCCCTGGTAACCACATAAGCTATTCCCTGATCTTGATTCATATCTAGATCCAAAGGATGATCCGGTAACGCTACAGATGTTATATCAACCAAATCTGTTGAAATCAATAGTAGTGACCGATCATAATAATTTGCAACCCAGAACCTGTTATCAATTTTTCGAAGAGAAATTTGCCGAGGTGATGCCACATACTTAGTAGTGATCAAATGATTACCATCCCAGGATATCATACGTATGCTGCTGTTCCAAAAATCAGCTGCATAAATATTGAAAGGGCCCACTGTGATCTGAACCGTATCTGAACGTACAGATGAATACGTTTCTGTATGAGCTTCTATAGCATATGTATATGTCTCATAAAATGAAACATTAGTATCTAAAAAAAATGTTGAATCGGGCGAAACCTCCCATAATTTGAACATTTCTGAACCCGCTGTTCCTTTATATACCGCGTAAAGGGTAAGATCATTTACATCAACAGGGCTCCATAATATCTTTACCGTATTCTGTATTGGCAAAAGCTTTAAGCCTGTGGGTTTACCGCCTGTGTATGGATTGTTTGGGTCCAATGGATTCAATGGCTCCCGATCTGAGCAACTCAATATAAAATATATCAAACAAATAATTGGTGTTCTTTTATTCATTTTCAACATAACTATAAATGAGTAACTGCATAAATAGTTGTGATCCAACCACCATCATTCCAGAAACTTGGTCCAATTTTTTCGTTTTATTCCAAGCGTCTTGCCGCTGAACAGGGTCGCCTGTATGAAGATATTTATCATAATACTTGTCGGACTCCATCTGTGTTCGCCAAGCCGCCACACCAAGCAGTATCGTTGCTGCAGATGCCACTACGCGCACGAATCGTTTCTTTGGAGATGCGATCTCTTTTCCGCTTGATTCATGATTTAACCCCGCTAATGTATCTATGCAGGCCATTCTTTCAACAACGGGGAGCTCGTTGATCCAGCTATCCTTATTTTGACCAAAAAGAACACAACAAAAAATCATAATAAATCGAAGAATATGTTTCATCTATAATACTGCATCTGATATTTAATGTCTTGCATCAAAAAGCCGGGTCCGGCTTGCCAGAAGCCTGTTAATCTTTGTAGTGAATCAGATCGCCATATTTCTGTGCCTGTGTTCATATTGACGTTAATCACCACTCCCCTGGCAAAAGGAACAATCAGATTTTCATCAGTATGAAAGAATGATTCACCGGGTATGCCCAGCTCAAAATCCGAAGCCCAAAATGTTCTTTTGTTCAAGCTCATCCTTTTCAAGGGTCCATCACGGTAAAGGAGAAACAGATCATTATCTTGAACAGTGAATTCAAAACCATTTATAAACTGAATACTATTCTGAATATTCCCCGTTTCTTCATCAAGCACCCAAAGAGTATCTCTTCCGGGCCCTATGAAAATTCTGTCCTGATCAACGTTGATATTTGACTCGAAATTAAGACTTAGTGTTTGACTCCATATTTTAGAAAGTTGATAATCATAGCACTGCAGAAAACCAGAATCGGTTACCATCAAAAATCTTTCCAGACTGGTTGGAAATAATTTGATCACACCAAACCGGTTCAATTTTTCTTTTATAATTTCACCATTATTTAGATTAAATAGTTTTATTCCAGATCTGAGACCCACAACCATGATTGAATCAGACAAGATCAGGGGTTTGTTCTTTATTAGATTATGTGCGCTCCTTTTCCAGATGTGTTTGCCCTTGCGAATATCATAGGCTCCTATCATCCTGTTTTTCATGGAAACATAGGCAAAC
>DTUG01000026.1 GCA_012964275.1 Fidelibacterota bacterium
GGACTCCAGGTTTTCATCCTGGCAACAGGAGTTCGATTCTCCTACGGGCTACAACACGGACGGATTGCTTGCCGAAGCTTTATTAGTCCTATCGTGAATCCAGTAAAAGCATAATACTTAAGTCATGGATCCTCATCCTTACATTGTACATTTTCCCATTGCCTTTATCATCCTGGCTTTTTTTTATCAATGCCTAACACTATTCATTCCCCACCGACTGCCTAGTCGGCTCACCCTTTGGGCCCTGATACCAGGGGTCCTTTCAACAATCCCTGCAGTTTTAACTGGCGAAAAAGCAGAAGAATCTCTCACGGAGGTGCCCGCGAATATTCATGAAATAATCGAGACCCATGAACTTTTTGCAAACATCACTACCTGGGGAGGCCTGGTGCTGGCATGTGCCTGGTTATACCTAACCATCAAAAAAGTTGATAATAAACAGGTGCAGTTACTTTTGTTTGCTTTTTTGGGGCTGCTGTTTGCCAGCGTATGCGCCACTGGTTACCTAGGCGGCCAGCTCGTCCACGTTCACGATATATAATTTATTCTTCGAATCGATCGATATAGACCAGAAAGGACCTGGACGCTGAACTGGAAACCAGCCCATAACCGCCATCTATATTGGAACTGGGCAATACAAAGCTGTTGAATTCCGGAAGTCCCTGAAAATAATTAAAGAAGGCTTCATCCGTTGCTTGAAAGGTCATTAAGTGTAGTCCATAATAATCATAAAAGAGCCAGGACATACTGACAGGTGCGGTTTCTACATTCCATGGCCAAGGATTTAATTTATAGGGCACATTATTCTCATCGCGGAAGTAACCGCCTTTCCAACGAACATAGGTTCCAGTAGTATCATATATCAGATTAATATATACACTATCACGTAAACCACTATTATTCCAATCCTCGAATTCTTCTCCAGCATCCCAGAATCCATTAGCATTGATATCATTGAACGGTTCCAGATCCATTGAATCCGCTTCCAATGCAAATGAAATTATCCTTATGGTTTGGTAATCATCTTCGTTGAAATCAATCTTGTAAAGCGGATAACTGGCGAAACTTTCCGTAAAACAGTTTCCCTGTCGAAGTGCCACCGTATCAATCGCTCCTGTTATCCTAAACCCAAAGGGACTGCCTATGTCAATCACAAAATTATCGATATTTATTGATGGTACATCATACTCCTGGCCGCGACAATAGTAAACACTTGGATGAGTAGACTCGATCGATAATTCTTCTGGGATAGTGGTTGTCCCTGAAACACGCTCACCATTATGTGTAACACTTATTGTATATGTTTCTCCGCTAATGAATATATGATCAGATCCCATTACATACCGCCCAGGTATCCCGGGAACCGCAGAAAGTAATAGATCGATCGTATCACCAATGACCCTTACTTCAGCATCGCTCACCCATAAGGATTCAGCAGGAGTCGATTCTGAAATTTCTGCACTGCGCGACACAAATACAGTATCAATCATATGCATGTTTGACTGTAAATGAGCCCATACCACTAGTTTTTCTTGATAATCGTATGTTTCATCATTTATCATACATCCAGCTAGAAAAAGAGATAAAAGTATCCAGTATAAAGTTTTTATTCCCATTGTTAAAAATATATAGTTAAACCGATGGTAGGTATCATCGGGAAAAGGCTTATATCATTACGCTGCATACGGCCTTCATCCGCTTCATCCACGTTTTCTTCTCCTGCGTCAGGCTTGCCATTTCCATTCAGGTCATGCACATTTTCATCCCAATCGTTATCATCATCGATGCCATTTTGGTCATTGCCTAATCGATAGAAATATCGAAAAATATTTTTTTGGTTATAAGTATTAATTATTTGAATAAAAAAGTCTGCCTTTTTCTTAAATATTGTGCCATGCCGCACTGCGCCAATATCCAGGCGGTGGTAGGCAGGATAACGACCGCTATTGCGCACACCAGGAATGGTATGGAAATTATAGCTCGGATCTCCAGGGAACTTTTCAAGATAATAGCCAAGGATTGGAGTGTATGCCTGTCCAGATTGCCATGCCCATTTTACATTGAATTCCCATTTTTCATTCTTCATATAATTCCCCAGCACACTTACAGAATGTGTTCTGTCCCAGTTCGTATAGTATTCTTCTTCAGATTCTGTATAAACGCTGTTCATCATCTTACGTGATACCGAATAGGCATAGCCAATCCAGCCTGTCAGCTTGCCTAATGTTTTCTGGCCAAAAAGTTCTAATCCATAAGCATAACCATTTGATGGTGTGAAGGTATCGCGAACTTTTTCAGAAGATACTTCTGCATCCGTTGTTGACCTAAGCTCTTCATAAGTGAGCATATTTTTTATATCTTTATAGTATGTTTCTATCTGGACCCTATAGACATCCCGAAAATATTCTTCGTAACCAAACACAATTTGCACCGCTGAAGCGGGCTCAACTGACTCATCCACGGCAAGCCAATTATCCAGTATAGGAGGATTGAAATCATCCTGCATTGTCTCAATAAATTGATGATAATTGCCAACAGAAAAATTGATGTATCGATCATCTGTTAGGAGATACTTCATTCTTAAGCGCAGGTCGATATAGGGTTCATCAGCATAAACACTATAATAGTTGTAGCGTACACCAGGTTCAATCACCATCCGCAGGCCAGTTTTCCATTTTAGCTTCGCATAGCCAGCACCTTCTACTGGATTCTCACTGATATCAAATGATACTGAATCCCCAAACGTGCTTAAATATTTTATTCCCAGCTGTTTTACCTGTAAACCATAGCGCCATTCAAAATCTTTTGATTGGAAATAAGATAAATTTGCAGAAAAGGTTTTATCATCGATCAGATTTTCATTGTTCAACCCATCTTCACCACCAAGACCAAAATTTGTAAAAAATTGGCTTGAAGCCAGAAGAAAATTTCCGACCGTTTTCTCACTGAATAATCGACGATAGCTCAGGCTAATAGTATTATTCCCCCAATCAGACGTCAGACCAAGGTCACCGAAAGAAAAATCGTCAAGCCCGCTATAAAAACTCAAAGAAATACGATCCTTTGGAGACAGGTCAGAAAAAACATGCCCTTGAAAATCATAGAAATAATATGGGGGTATATTGGGATTATTCTTAAATATCTGGTCAAAATAGGTTCGTCGTGCAGAGATAAGCCACGCGCCATTATAACTGGGCCCTTCCAAGGTAGTCTGGGTAGATAAAAGTGAAACGCTCACCTTGCCATCAAACTTATTCCTGTTACCTTCCCTGCTTAACACGTTCAAGACCGCTGATAGTCGTCCACCATACTCAGCGCTATATCCACCCTTTATCAGGTTAGCTTCCTTCACACCATCCACAATAAAATTTGAAAAGACACCGCCCAGATGAGATGGATTGTACACAGTAATTCCATCCAAAAGAATCAGGTTCTGATCTGTATTACCGCCCCGGATGACCAGCCCGGTACTAAACTCGGAAGTAGTCAGCACACCTGGTAATGCCTGTATAGTACGGAAAAGATCCGGTTCCGCCAAGGCAGGAGCAGCCTTGAGTATTCGTGGAGATAAGTTTATCTGACTGGATGTAATATTATATTTCCGCTGGATCCTCTCTGCAGTGACATCAACCTCGCTCAAAGAGACCGCTTGAGCTTTCAGCACTAGATCCAGCATTTGAGCATCAGAACCAGTGATAATTATATTTTTATTTAAAACTTCATAGCCTATGTAAGAAACAATAAGTGTATAGCTGCCTTCAGCAATCTGCTGGAGCACATAGTATCCGTTCATGTCTGTGGCCATACCCTGCCCGGTTTCAGTAATGATTACATTAGCTCCAATTAGTGCTTCCCCCTTGGCCTCATCCGTTACAAAACCATAGATACTTCCAACGGTCTGACTCATGCTAAAAGAAGTAGTAAACAGGAAAATTAAGAATAGATTATTTGGTAAGATCTTTAAGAATCTGTTCGCCATGAGTATTCACATTTACATTATGGTATATTTTTTCAATCTTCCCATCCGGACCGATCACAAAAGTTATACGGCTGGGGACAAATATCCCGCCAGCCCCATATTGTTCTGAAACAGATTTATCGTTATCACACAAAAAATTGAAGGGTAGTTCATATTTATTTTTAAACGAGAGTAAGGCCTTTGGCTTATCATAGCTGATACCCAGCACAATAATGTCATGTTTGCCATATTCGCCATATATGTCGCGGAACCCGCAAGCTTCCTTAATTCACCCAGGGGTATCTGCTTTAGGGAAAAAATATACGACCAATCGTTTCCCGATATAATCAGTAAGCCGCCGGACTTTGTTATTCTGATCTTTAAGTTCAAAAAATGGAGCTGGGTCACCAACCTTCAGGACTTCTTTATCAGAAAATCCAGAAAGTACCGTAACTGCAACCGTTACCATAACGGCAACAGCACCAATTATTAACAACAATTTCATCAAATTATTTACTTTAAATAAGAAAGTTCTTG
>DTUG01000027.1:0-1956 GCA_012964275.1 Fidelibacterota bacterium
AATTACCGGGATTTCGAAATGGCGGGAACGCCTGGGAATCGAACCCAGCTCCCAGGTCACCCTAGGACAACGGCTTTGAAGGCCGCGGGGAGCACCAGCCACCCAATCATTCCCAAATTCTGATCAAAAAACAACATTCAATATTTAAGATCTACTAATTACTCTTTTGAGACATGGGACGATAAAGAATTCGAAAATCAGTCCCTAGTTTTTTCTTGATCTCCTTACCAACCCGTTCCGCTTCACGCTTTGATTTGAATCGCACGATCCGGACCGCATGAAACTTCTTCCCATTGGATTTCACTGGGTTGATAATCACCTCATACCCGATCTGGGATACCTGTAATTTAAGCCGCTTGGCATTATCGACATTGCCAAAGGCACCGATCTGTACCACATAAGGCTTTTGTTCCGGCACTTTTTTCTTTAATTGGAACACCTGGGACGCCGGTTGTTTAAACTCACCAAGCCCATATTGTTCCACGTCCACTCCAGGATACATGCTCTTTAACACTAGCGCATAATACCGGGCTGAATCGGTTTCACCAATAGCCAGAAAACTGCTCACCATAAGATCAGCTGCCTGTTGAATCTGGGTATAGCGCGGGTACTTCACCGGAAGAGTTCTAAGTAACGCTGCTGCTTGGGTGTATAAACCCCTGGCATAAAAATATTCACCAATCTTCATAGCCGCATCCGGGGCGAAACGTGATTCAGGAAAGCGTCTCAGAATGGACTGGTATTGATCCACAGCTGATAGTCCATCCTGAGTCAAAAGGGCCTTGAGGTATAACACATCTGGATTGTTAGGGTATTTCGATATCAATTCCGGGAGATGCTCTCGAACGCCATCAGCCTGACCTTCATGGATTAAAGACAGATACATGTCAACATTTTGGCTAAATAAAAATGGAACAAAAATTAGAAAATATGATCTATGTTTCATTGTTGGAAGATGCGTGCAGGTGTTGAAGAATCTCATCGATCTGGTGGCCTAATTCAACCGGAGTTGCAACGGAAAGGGATAATTTTAATTTCATGATCAAAGCCGCTACTTCCACATTATCAGGTTCTATGGATTCTTCTACCAAAGCCAGTGCTGCCTGACGTTCTCCTTTCTCTTCCAGAACGTTGGCTAATTTTATTACCGCTTCCAGGTTGTTTGGGTTCTTATCCAATACCCGTCGGTAGAAATTTTCTACTTCGCTGTAACGGCCCAGATCAAAAAGGGCAGATTCTATATCACTGAACACCATGGAAACATCTCCTGGCGAAAGTTCTGCAAATCGTTCCCAGTTTTCTACGGCCTTCACCAGGTCCCGTGCCTCAGCATACACATCACCAAGATAGCGATAAGGCAGGCCAAGCTCCGGTGCTTGTTTCATCGCTTTTTCGAAAAAGGATCTGGCCTCATCCTGCTGGCCCTGCTTCATACTTTCCAAACCTTTAAAAACCATGTAGCGGGCTAATTCATTGGGATCCTGGGTTCCCGTAAGTTTCTGGAGCTGACGAGCTCGGTCTGCAGCCTGGTCCCAGTTCTGTTCCTGCTCTGCCAGGGACAGTAGGAATTCAACTGCCCATTGGTTGCGCTTATCAAGGCGTAGAATTTGTTCAGCTTCTTTCCTGGCCCGTACCGTATTATCGAGTGTTTCATAATCCAAAGCCAGGGCCTGGTGAATGTCCACCTGTAACTCTATTGATAAATTAGGACGAACTGTCAGGGTTTGATGAATCTTTGCCGCCTGTTGCGGATTATCAACTCTGAGGATATTTCCCAGTTGTAAATAGGCATCCACATGGTCTGAATCCTGCTTGACAACATCCCGTAATAGCCGCACAGCTTTGGCTTTATCCATCCGAACCATGGCATTGAGCGCTTCGGTATAGAGGTTATCTGTTCGAGGGCTTTTTTGCGGCTTATAAAGAAAAAAGAACCAGGTGCCAGCCCCGATGACG
>DTUG01000027.1:1966-20567 GCA_012964275.1 Fidelibacterota bacterium
TAAAAATCCTCATCCTCAGTATCATATATGCCTTCATCAATGGCTACATTGCGCAGATCGTTTAATTCATCTGTTAGACGGCGATTTTTGTTCTGCAAACTGCGAATTTGTGTGTTCGCTGAAATTACTTGTATTACAGCTGCCGCATATCCGGCCAAAATTCCTATTGATAAAACTATAAGAATTAATACAATAACCGGCACATTTTCAAAATGGGAAAATAAGAGATTCACATTAACCTTTTCCCCAGCATTTTGTGTCAGAAAATAAACCAAGACCAGGTTCACTAAAATTATGGCAAATATTTTTAATAGTTTCATTATGCTGCTTCCGCTTTTTTCAGGAGTTGTCCATGAAGACTGATGCCTCTTGCTTCCAAAATATGGACAGGCACAATATCCTTAATTTGCACATCTTCTTTGTCAAATATCACCCATTTATTTGAGTCGGTTCGTCCCGCCAATTGATGTATTGATCGTTTGCTCTTCTTTTCAGCCAGAACAGACTCAACACGACCTACATAGTGCTGATTTCGTTCCAGAGTGTGTGATTTTTGAGCGACAATGACCTTTTCCAGGCGTGTTTGTTTAACTTCCTCCAATATTTGATCTTCGTATTCTGTCGCCTTGGTTCCACGCCGTTTTGAATATTTAAATGTGAATGCTGAATCAAACTTGATTTCTTCCATGACATCTAGGGTTTCTTTGAATTCAGCATCAGTTTCACCGGGAAATCCCACAATAATATCTGTACTAATACCGCAATTGGGAAGCACCTCCCGAACTCTTCCAGCCAGGTTGGTAAAATGATCACGGGAATATGTACGATTCATCCTTTTCAGGATCCGATCTGACCCGGCCTGTAGAGGAAGGTGCACATAGTTGCAAATGTTAGCATGGCTCGCCATGGTCACTAGCAAATCCTCGGTGATGTCCTGTGGATGGGGTGATGTATAGCGAATCCGTTTCAATCCCGGAATCTTTGCAACTGTTTCAAGTAATTGATGGAATCTTTTGCCTTCATAGTTATAAGAATTCACATTCTGCCCCAATAGGGTGATTTCCACAAAACCATCTGTTACTGCCTGTTCAACTTCCGCAAGGATACTTTCCACGCTGCGGCTTCTTTCTCTGCCGCGGGTAAAAGGGACAATGCAAAATGTACAGAATTTGTCGCAGCCGCGCATTATGGATACCCAGGCATTGATTCCTTCCTGACGGCTGGGGAATAGGTCATCATACACCTCAAACCTGGACAGGGTTGTGTCTACCTGACTGGTCTTATCTTCTTTGTGACGTTTGAGCAGTCCCGGTAATCTCCGATAAGAATCGGGTCCCAGAATAACATCTACATAGGGTTTATTATCCAAAAGGTCATGTTTTAAACTCTGGGCCATACAGCCCAGCACACCGATAACCATATCAGGACGTTCCTGCTTGAACTTTTGAAAATTTCCCAAACGGGAATGAACCTTTTCCTCCGCATGCTCCCTTATTGCGCAGGTATTCACAAATAATGCATCTGCAGAATCGGGACTTGCAGCACGTTTGTAACCTTCTCTCTCCAGCAGTCCTTCCACAAGTTCTGAATCGGCCGCATTCATCTGGCAGCCGTACGTCTCTATGAAATACGTCTTGTTCACAGGATTATTTTACGCAGAAAAGACTATTTACTGGCGACAGTAAAAAAGTAATCCAGTGGATTCTTTGGTGTACTGTAATGGTGGACTTCGTAATGAAGATGCGGTGCTGTGGATCGGCCAGTATTTCCAGTATAACCTATTAAATCTCCACGCCTAACTTTTTGACCATGTCGGACTGAGATTTTGGATAAATGAGCAAATAAAGTGGCATATCCGTAGGAGTGCTCAAGCCTGATATGATTTCCAAAACCACCAATATAATAAGCCCGCTTTACTTTGCCGTCTGCAGGAGCATAGATTGGCGTTCCCTTAGAGACAGTTATATCTTGTCCTTGGTGGAAACGGCGGACACCATCAATAGGATCCCGTCGATAACCAAAAATGGAATTAAGGTAACCACCTTTTACCGGGCGAATAGAAGGAATATGACGAATCCGGTCAATATCTGATTTGACCCGATTATAGATGGATTCATAACTGGCCAATTCAAAATTTACCTGGCGAGATAATTTTTCAATGTCTATTTGCAGGACAGAGAGTCCTCGGTTCACAGCGGGTGCCAAGTTATCAGGCATAGCAACCTTTTCCAGCGCAGCCCCCCCAATACCGAGTTTCCGGATATCTTTATCAACGTCTGGCATACCGGCATAGGTACGAACAGCCTGGTCTTTTTGTTCAATTTCCAACATCTGCTGATCTAATTCACTAAGTCGCGACTGAATCGATTCAAGATTCTGGGATACTGATCGGTAATTCTTTTTGAATTCCTGTAAACGCTGGTCATAAAGGAATTTGCTGATAAAGTCAGCACTGATAAATAAAAAAGCCCCCAGAACGACTGTGGTGACACCCAATAATGCAAAAACCTGGTTCCCGGAGAAATGCCACTGGCTTACTCCAGAATCCGATTCGCTGTGCAGGATATAATGTTTTTCAGTGATTGGTTGTTTCATAGGCGCAATATACCGACGGTTATTGAGCGATATTACATTTTAAAAAGGAATCATTCAACCGGTTTATTCTGGTGCTGATTCCTTGTCTTCATCAGATGTTTCCGGAATTATTTCTTTCTGCCGGGGAGTATTTTCTAATTCAATTTCAGCAGCATCCTCAATGTCTTGATCCTGCAAGCCATATTCTTCCTTTATCTGTTCGATCTCCGCCTCTTTTTCAGCGATCTGATTATTGAGTTCAACTATTTTGTTGACGGTCTGAAAGAATTCTGCATTCCCCGTAAAGTTGGCCATGTTTTGGTCTTGGGCCTGGTGATAAGCAAATTTGCCAAGATCCTCATATCTTTTGGATTTTTCACGCTGCAGTTGATGGATATCAATTTTGATCTTGGATATCTTGGTAAATTCCTCTCCCTTGGCTACGGCAACGCGACTTATTTCCTCCGCCTTTTCAACGGCCGAGGTTCCCCATTCTTTCATATTATCTTTCAAATCTTCCCAGAGTTTATTCATGATATTTGCCTATGTAGATAGTTTTAATATTGTGAAAAACAATGGAAAATTACAACGGTTCATGGTTTTTTCTATAGTGATATCATCCTAATCAATTTCTATTTGACGGACAGATTGAATTTCCTTTAATGATCCCAGTGATGACAGAATGGCATTAGGTATGGTTGAATCTAAACGAATAACTGCAAACGCAGTGCCGTTATGACTCTTTCGGCTCAATAAATAAGCGGCAATATTGATACCTGCATCACCTAAAAGGGTACCTACCTTACCAATGACTCCGGGAACGTCATTATTTTCAACAAAAAGCATCGTCCCTCGGGGTGTGACTTCCATTTCGTGGCCAAACAGGTTCACCAGCCGAGGATAATTGCCGCCAAACACGCTGCCGTCGAACCGTATGGCGGTATCCGCAACAACACGTGAAGAGACCAAGTTTGAAAAATTGGATTCCATCGTTGAATATTGGACGGTCAATTCAATACCCAATTCTTTTGCCACCGATTCCGCATTGATATAATTAATCCGGTTTGGAACTCTAGTTTGTAACAGGCTTTTTAAAAAAGCCAGTGATATAGGTTTAATTTCCTCGGTGCCATAGCATTCCAGTGTAATACTTTTAATCGCACCCGTAACCACCTGGGCCTGTACCCTACCCAGTAATTCCGCTAAGGACAGGGTTGGCTGTATTTCTTTCAGCTTACCAAAATCGGCAAACGGCATATTAAGAGCGTTTGTAAGTTTTTCATGAAGCAGGTAATCCCGTACCTGTTCACAGACAGCTATGCTTACCCCTTCTTTCGCTTCAGTAGTGGATGCACCTAAATGAGGAGTAAGAACTATATTTGGCGCTTTGACTAGCGGACTATTTTTATCCAATGGTTCAGTTGTATAGACATCAATTGCTGCCCCGGAAATCTTTCCATCTTTCAGTGCCTTGACAAGACCTGCCTCATTGATGATACCTCCCCGGGCCACATTAATGATTCTGGCAGATGATTTCATTTTACATAACTGCTCATAATCAAATAAATCCCTGGTGGCATCTGTTATGGGTACATGTAGTGTAATATAATCGGCTTTCTCTATTAACG
Source organism: Fidelibacterota bacterium (assembly GCA_012964275.1). Taxonomy (GTDB): domain Bacteria; phylum Fidelibacterota; class Marinisomatia; order Marinisomatales; family UBA1611; genus UBA1611. The sequence goes on from DTUG01000027.1 coordinate 6,169, forward strand.
CATCCAGATCTACAATCTCCACTTCATCTAATTGAAACTGGTCCTGGGTCACATAGGGATCATGGCCCAATATTTTCATATTGAATGCACGACAGCGTTTCATCACTTCCCGACCGACCTTACCCAACCCAACAATTCCCAGGGTTTTATTTCGTAATTCGGACCCTACCAGATTATGGCGGTTCCACTGCCCTTTTCTCATTCCCCTATGGCCTTTGGGTATATTGCGGGACAAAGCCAGCATCAGAGCAACCGTATGCTCAGCTGCGCTGATGGTATTTACATCCGGGGTATTCACCACTACCACACCCTTGTGTGTCGCTGCAGGTATATCAATATTATCCACGCCTACTCCAGCCCTGCCGATAACCTGTAAACTGTCAGCTTCTTCGAGGAAGTCTGCTGAAATTTCCGTTCCACTGCGTATAATCCAGCCATGCACATCCTTGCAGGCCGATCTTTTTTCATCGATGGACCCCTCGGGTAAATAATCCACCTCGAGACCAGCATCCTGCAGGATAGACATGCCGCTTTCAGTGATCGGATCAGAAACTAAAACTTTCATTTTATTTTTTCTATCAGAGTCTTTATATCTTTAAACTGAATATTTTTTTAATTAGAAACTATCCATACGTATTAGGACTTAGATCTGAAAAGATTTAAAGCCGAACCAGCCCTGAACCAGTCAATTTGGGATTCATTATAAGAATGATGGCATTGAATTAGATCTACAGAACCATCAGTGTGGATTACTTTAAGCTTGATTGGTTTTTTGGGGACGAATTGATCCAAATCTATGAAATCAAATATGTCGTCTTCCTGGATTAGGTTATAATCGGGTTTATTGAGGAAGGTAAGGGCGAGCATACCTTGTTTTTTCAGGTTGGTTTCATGGATGCGCGCAAAAGACCTGACCAATATTGCTCGAACGCCCAAGTGCCGGGGCTCCATAGCTGCATGTTCCCGGGATGAACCTTCGCCAAAATTTTCATCGCCGACAACAATTGTTTGAATACCGGCAGCCTTATACATCCGCTGCACATCTGGAACCGGACCATACTCGCCGGTAAGCTGGTTTTTTATATGATTGGTCTGTTCATTGAAATAATTAACCGCACCAGTCAATAAATTATTAGAAATATTATCCAAGTGCCCCCGGTAATTCAACCAGGGACCGGCCATGGAAATATGGTCTGTCGTACATTTGCCCATAGTCTTTATCAGTAGATTCATACCCGTCATATTCTGTCCATCCCAGGGTTCAAATGGAACTAATAATTGTAGGCGTTCTGACTCAGGGCTAATAATTACTTCGATATCACGACCGTTTTCAGTTGGCGGCTGATAACCATTCTCTTCAACAGCAAACCCTCGAATCGGAAAATCTATACCGCTTGGGTCATCTAACCGCACCTGTTTTCCATCCTCATTTTCCAACAAATCCATGACCGGGTTGAAACATAAGTCCCCGGCAATGGACATAGCTGTCACTATTTCCGGCGAGGCAACGAATCCATGGGTATTGGGATTCCCATCATTCCGCTTGGCAAAATTTCTATTGAAAGAGGTAATGATAGAATTTTTCTCCTGTTTTTCTGATCCATGCCGCGCCCATTGACCAATGCAGGGACCACAGGCATTGGCCAATACAACACCACCGATTTTTTTGAAAATGTCTAGGTAGCCATCTCGATCCACAGTATATCGTACCTGTTCTGAGCCCGGAGTCACTGTGAATTCTGACTTAACTTTCAAATTCTTATCCAATGCCTGCTGTGCGATGGATGCGGACCGGGTTATATCCTCATACGAAGAATTAGTACATGAACCGATGAGTCCAACATCCAGTTTACGAGGCCAGTCATTTTTCAGCACAGCATCTGCAAACTTTGATATAGGCGTGGCAAGATCAGGCGTAAAGGGACCGTTGATATGCGGCTCAAGCTCTGATAGATCGATATGAATCAATTGATCAAAATATTTTTCGGGGCGAGCATATACATCATCGTCGCCGCGCAGATGTTCCGAGATTCCATCTGCAAGATCGGCTAATTCATTGCGTTCCGTACCTCTTAGGTATTCACCCATCTTAACATCATATCCAAAAACAGAAGTGGTAGCGCCGATCTCCGCACCCATGTTGCTGATTGTTCCTTTACCAGTACAAGACAATTTTTCGGCACCGGAACCAAAATATTCCACAATAGAACCTGTACCGCCTCTTACAGTTAGGATTCCAGCTACTTTCAGGATCACATCCTTCGCCGAGGTCCAGCCGCCTAACTCGCCAGTCAATTTTACACCGATCAATTTCGGAAATCGAAGCTCCCAAGGCATGCCCGCCATCACATCCACTGCGTCTGCGCCGCCAACACCAATTGCAATCATTCCTAGCCCGCCGGCATTGACCGTATGGCTGTCTGTCCCAATCATCATTCCCCCGGGAAAAGCATAATTTTCGAGAACGACCTGATGAATGATCCCTGCTCCCGGCTTCCAAAAGCCAATACCATATTTATTCGAGACTGCCTCTAAAAACGAATACACCTCGCCATTCGCATCCTTGGCAGCGGCAAGGTCCATATTAGCTCCTGTTTTGGCTTGGATCAAATGATCACAATGTACAGTAGAGGGGACAGCAACCCTGTCTTTACCAGTCATCATGAATTGCAGCAACGCCATCTGGGCAGTTGCATCCTGCATAGCTACCCTGTCCGGGGATAATTCAACATAGGACTCACCGCGACTAAATTCCTGGGAAGGATCGCCATCAGACAGATGACTATACAACACCTTCTCGGCAAAAGTTAGAGGCCTGCCTAGTATGTCTCTTGCCTGGTTGACCCTCCTCTCAAAAAGAGCATAAAAGCATTGGATAACATCCAGATCAAACATAAGTATCTATTACGGTATGCAGTTTCTCGGAACAGAAAACAAATTAACTCGTTGAAAAATCGAGGCGAAAATTACCTCGTTTTACATCCAGATTACAATGCAGTTCACCAACCCAATCTGTAATTTTTACGCCATGTTTCGTATTTTATCTGTAGTGTTAATGATTTCAAGTGCTCTTTTTGCTTCTGTAAAAACAAAGATTATTCAAAGTTCTCAGGAAAACTTGGTCATTCAGGTGGTGACAAATCCAGTAACAACAGCTAATCTATTTCCGTCATCTTTGCTCATCGGTTTACCAAGCCTCAAACTGCCGAAAACACAAATCAGGCATTACAGGAAATCTCCAAATCCATTTCCCAGATTTAACAAAGAAAGTGAAACAGATTTTGAATGGCATAATCTCCAGATCCTGCAAAACCTGCCTACGGCTGTTCTTGAGATAGATCCAAAAACAGAGGACGGCAACTTTTATGAGATCGTAGAGATTCATCTTCAGTTTGATCCATTTGAGTATCCCTCGCGAATACCGACACCGACTGAAGCTAGACTGTTGGCCAACCGGATCCTAAATTGGAATACCGCGAAGGATTGGCTGCTCCCTGAAAAGCGCCGTGCAAAAAAGGTACAATCATTTCCGCCTGGAAAGTGGATCAGTTTTGAACTCCTGGAAGACGGCATGAAAGTGATCCAGCAGGAAACTCTGGAAAATATTATCCCCAGCATTCCCGGCCATGATCCTAGAGCTTATATGCTCTTCATGAGTGCAGAACTGGGGCGTTACCGAAGCCAGTCTGTGAATTTGCCAATAGCAGATAACCTGGTAGAGATAGGCATTGATATTGAAGGTGAGTCCGATGGATCATTTGACATCGAAGACCGGATAATTTTCTACGGCCGCGGGCCATCTGGTTATGAACTAAAAATATCGGACGTTAACTGGAACCAAAACCTTTATTTCACCACCAATACCTGCTGGCTCTTTTTACCAGATGACAATTCCCTTCGAGGCAAAAGGGTCGAAACGGCCCCTGTACCGGAATCTGCTTCGCTAACATTGGATTATGGTTTGTCTTTTTATCATGTAGAAATCGACCTGATCAATCCGGAAGTATCTGGTCTGCAGTGGGTGGGTACTTCAATCCCAGCCAGTGGATCTCAAATAATTACGGCAATTCTACCTAATCCAAAATCTGGTGTTGATGCGAACGTTACCGTCCAATTTATGGGTCATTCCAGTTCAGAGACTAGCAGCGCCAACCACATAATGGAGTTGCGTCACAATAGTTCTGGAGGAATCCAAGTCGGCAATACACTTTCCTGGACTGGAACCGGAATACGCAGTATAACGGGCACCATTCCGGGCGGTGAGCTAAACTCTGGCAATAACGCTTTCTATATTCAAAATAACAGCAATGATGGAAACTCGGCGCCCTATTTTGATTTTTTTGACATACAGTACGGCCGGCTACTGGATGATGTTGAAGCATATGAATTTTTTGCTCCCGCTACCGGTCAAGAAGTTCGCTTCACATTCGCTGAACCGATTAGTTCAACAACCCGGGTTTGGAATATTACCAATCCTGAAAAAGCTTCATTAGCAACCGTATCGAACCTGGTGAATCTGGAAGTTATTCTTCCAACCGATACATTGGCCCGATTTGCCGTCTTCAACCTCAATTCATTAACTAACGTTGAAAGCCTTGAATATCAGCCAAATACAGTCATGGATAACCTTCGCAACCAGACAACTATTGCAGAATACATTATTGTTGGACCGAAATCCTTTCAGACAGCAGTACAGCCGCTTTTAAACCTGCGTAATCCTTCTAGGTATGCCAACCTGGAGGATATATACCGAGAGTATTCAGCGGGCAATCGGGATCCGATGGCTATCCGTTCCTTTCTGCAATGGACACAGGAAAATTGGCAGGAACCAAAGCCTTTTTGTGCCCTGCTTCTGGGGGATGGCGGGTATGATTATCGGAATATTACTGGTGAATCCAGCATTATTGTACCGACCATTCAAGTCCAAGCCTATCGCAGTTATGCCACGGATGACCGCCTGGCTACTCTCTATGGCAATATTCCGGAAATTGCCTTAGGCCGCTACCCAGCCAAGAATGTTGAGCAAGTAGAGAATTTTGTAGATAAAATAATCGCATTAGAATCGGAACCCGAATTCGGTCCCTGGCGACAGAAAGTGACACTGGTAGCAGATGACGCTGCCCGTCCTGAACCAAGCCACGGTGGAATAGCTACCGGTAAGAGCCACACGCTGAACTCTGAGGAAATAGCAGAGATCATCCCATCCACAGTGAACGTCCAAAAATTATATATGATGGAATATCCGGAAGTAAGCGATGCCTCTGCCTACGGTGTCATTAAACCGGATGCGACCCAGGCTTTATTCGATATCTTAGCGCGCGGTACCGCAATCCTTAATTACATTGGCCACGGCTCAGCCTACCAATTGGCTCAGGAAAAGCTGCTACACATGGACCGGGGCGATTTAAATAGAATTGAGACTGGTAGAAAAATGCCTCTATGGATCGTGGGCACGTGTTCGTTTGGGCATTTCGATGATCCACTGACCGAATCCTTTGCAGAAGAATTGATCCGGGAACCCATGAATGCTGCTTCGGCTGTGATTTCTACCAGCAGACCCATTACCGTCACTGGGAATGAACGTTATATCCAAGAACTGTTTAATGCTGTCTTTAGTAACAATCAAGTATCCAATCAACCAATAGGTGTAATTTTGCAATCCATCAAGAATGGATCAAATGAAAGTGAGTATTTTCACTTATTTGGGGACCCAGCCATGGGAGTGCCAATGCCAACCGATACACTGGACATTACTGGTATTACACCGGATACACTGCGAACCTTAGAAACAGCCATATTCACTGGCTCACAGGATATTATCATCGAATCAGGAGTAGGTATAAATCTTTTAACAGATGCTGTTCGGCAGGTCACCCGTGAATATAATATTGCTTCAACAACAGAAAGTTTGACATATACTCTGCCTGGGGCTATTCTTTTTCGAGGACTCTTTGATTTCTCTGGCTCAGAATTATCCAGTGAGATCAGAGTTCCCCAAGATATTTCCTATTCCGAAAATCCAGCCAGAATCATGGTATATATTCATAACGATTCCCAGGAAGCATTGGGTGCTCTTAATGGTATTCCACTCCGTGGTGGTGATCCAAGCCTCGATCATGAAGGTCCAATTATTTCTTTCGAAACTGGAGATGGCCGTCTGCTCAGGTCCGGAGATCACCTCGGGTCGGACCAGGATCTGATTTTGAGATTATCCGATCCTATCGGCATCAACTTGACCAATGAGGTTGGCCATGAAGTGTTGCTAACAGATAGGGATTCAGGAGAAACCATGGACGCAACGAGTGACTTTTATTATGATATAAACAGTATTACCACCGGCACGATTCCTGTAGCGATATCTAATCGCGAAAAGTTAGAATTATACGTTAAGGTATGGGACAACGCCAACAATCCCAGCGAGATGACAATTATGATCCATATTTCTGAACGCAGCAAACTGCGGCTTTATAATACATACAACTACCCTAATCCGTTCTCTGCAATGACTCAATTTACCTTTGAATTGTCGGCTCACGCGGAAATATCGCTCCAAGTTTATACGCTGGGAGGCCGAAAAATCAGGGAATTTGAAGCAGCACCTTTTTCTGCGGGATTCCATACAATTGATTGGGATGGCCGTGACGCATTTGGTGGAGAACTGGCTAATGGAGTATACCTTTATAAGCTAAAAGCCGAAGGTCCCGCTGCAACAGATACATTTATTGGCCGGTGCGCAAAGTTTCGATAAACAATAATGACCGTATCGCTTTAAAATAAATCATGGAAAAAAGTACTCTTATATTGGCATCCGGCTCACCGCGCAGGAAACAATTATTAACGCAAATTGGACTGGATTTCCAAGTAGTGCCGAATTCTGTAAATGAAAATCATGACCTGGATCTCCCACCAGAAGCATTTGCTGAACACTGGGGCCGTGAAAAGGCAAAAAATGTAGCAATAGACTACCCTGATAACCTGGTGATAGGTGCTGATACAATCGTGGTTCTGGATAAAAATATCCTGGGAAAGCCCAAAGATAAAAAGGAGAGTTTCGGGATGCTAAAAAGGCTTTCTGGACGAACTCACGAAGTGATCACAGGCGTAGCAATAATCTGGAAAAATAAAGAAATTGATATAACATTCCACAGCCAAACATATGTAACATTTAGAGAAATACCAGAAAAGTATATCTCCTTTTATATAGATAATTACAGTCCTTTAGATAAAGCAGGAAGTTATGGTATACAGGATTGGTTTTCAGTTTGGGTGGAAAAGGTGGATGGCTGTTATTTTAATGTAATGGGATTACCCCTTTCCACCTTTTACCAGCATTATCAGGCATTAGTGAATTTGCACATCCATTTATGATCAAGATCATTGATTCGATTGCCCTTAATGAGGAAGAAATACAATTTGAGGCGGTGAGATCTTCCGGACCTGGTGGACAGCATGTTAATAAAACTTCAACAGCGATTCAATTACGATTCGATGTGGCTGCTAGTCCATCCCTACCAGATTGGCTCAAGGAACGAGTGCTGAAGGCCGCCGGCTCGTTGGCAACCAATCGTGGCTCAATTGTCATCAAAGCAAAAACACACCGTTCTCAAACCCAAAATAAAAAGGAAGCTAAGGAGAGGCTGATCCATTTAATCAATAAAGCCTCAACTTTGCCAAAACAAAGAAAAAAAACACGCCCGGCCCAATCAGCCGTAGAGGCCCGCCTCCGCTCGAAACGCAAGCGCGGTGAAAAGAAAATATTACGTAAACCCCCGACAAGAGACGATTAAACTGGTTTTCCATTGGTGAGCAAAGATCCCGGCATGTAATTTCGCAGTCATTTTTTAACCCATGGCACAGTTTTATAAAGAATTAAAAGACCTGCGATTAACTAAAGGTATTGAATTGGAAGAACTGGAATCCAGGACAAAAATAAATAAAAAATATTTGAGAGCTATTGAAGTTGGGGATTTTGAAATCTTACCGGTCCCCTATCTGCGGTTGTTTTTAAGAGCTTATGCCGAGGAAATTGGCGGTGATTCCCAGCGGGCTCTGGAACAACTGGATTCCTTCCTCGGAACAGCCAAGCCCATACTAGCATCCCAATCTCCGGCTGGTGAAATCAAGGATCAAACTTTGGACCTATCGAAGGAAAATGAACTATTGACAAAATCAAACCAAAAACTTCGTGACGACCTAATCAAAGGCGGGATTTTATTAGTTATTTTTATTTTTTCAATCTTCATTATAAAGAAAATATTTTCTGAGGAGAGCAGCGCTGTTATGGGTGGTTCGGGACTGGTCATTCAACATCAAGTGAATGTTATTAGCGACGAAAAGCTTATTACCCAGTTTACTGAAGATAAATTCGTTGAAGAATTGATTTCCGTAAAGCCTCCTTTTTTCATAACCTTGACTGCCAGAGAACAAACAGCAGTCAAGATAAAACAGGACACATTGCCAGTGCATTCTAAGATTTTAAGATCTGGTATGGAATTAGACCTGGAAGGATTTATTTCTCAGGCAGAACTGCTATTTTCTCATACTAAACGACTACGTGTACGAATAAACGGCCTTGACCTAGACCAAGTATCGAATTACAATTACCCAATTCGTTTGAAAGTACGGTCCGATCCTCCCAGCATGACAGTCCGCTGGTACAGGCCAATCGGCTAAACCACACTATATTTTAACTTCCCTTCTATTCTATAAAGTGGGATTGTTTAAAGAATACCTTTAAATAATTGTAAACAATTCATATTAAATATTGCTATTCATCCCTTATCTGAGTAAGATAGTGGGTAGTAGTGGGGAATTTTCCCTAACGATAACATGACGTTGAGCCCAAACACTTTTACTGGAGAATATTCGTATTCTCTGGATTCGAAAGGAAGAGTAAATATTCCTGCCAGGTACCGACAAGCCTTGTCGACTGATAATGAAAATACATTCATTGCTACCCGCGGGCAGGACCCTTGTGTCTGGGTTTATCCAATGATAGAATGGAAAAAAATTGAAACAGAACTCAGAAAACTTTCTTCCGTATCAGGGATCCACAGGACGTTTATTCGCCAGATCGCACGATCGGCTTCCCCTTCCACATACGATAAACAGGGGCGGATTATTCTTAATCCGTCCCTTATATCTTATGCCGGCTTAGGCAAAGAAGTACTTATTATTGGCGTGTTTAATAAAATAGAGATCTGGAACCCGGAAAATTTAGACCTTGTTGATAAAAAGAATATGGAACTGGACCCGAATGAATTTAATGCATTATCGGAAAAAATCGTCATCTGATGAGTATAGAATCATCACAGGATGCTCCATTGCATATTCCTGTGATGATCAAGGAAGTTCTATCCTTACTAAATATAATTCCGGACGGTATCTACGTGGATGGAACAGTGGGGCTGGGCGGACATGCCACACAAATTCTAGATCAGATTTCTTCGAAAGGAAAACTGGTCGGAATTGATATCGATGAAGAGGCATTGCAATATTGTAACCAGACACTTGCTGCCTCATCATCTTCTGTTTCACTTATACATAACACATACGATCAGCTTCCCAGAATTCTGTCAAAACTGGAAATCAGTGACGTGAACGGTATCTTGCTTGACCTGGGAATATCATCACTCCAACTGGATTCCGAGGAACGTGGGTTCTCGTTTTCTGGGTCTGGTCCACTTGACATGCGCTTTGATCGTACAAATCACCGAACAGCTGCGGATGTGGTGAATGAACTCACCGAAACAGAACTAGCAGATATAATTTACACTTATGGAGAAGAACGACGGTCACGGTCTATAGCTAAAAAAATCAGTCAAGTTCGACCCCTGGTTACAGTATCTGACCTCGTAGAAGTAGTGCGGTCCTGTACCCCGCCAAATTATAGGCATCGGACACTTGCTCGCGTTTTTCAAGCCCTGAGGATAACTGTCAACGAAGAACTGGAAAAATTAGAAACATTTTTAAAGCATTTTATTGACATATTAGCTGTTGGTGGAAAAGTAGTAATAATCAGCTTTCATTCTCTTGAAGATAGACTGGTAAAACAACAATTTAGACAATTGAAAGAAAATGGTAGGATAAGGATCCTGACAAAGAAACCATTCCGACCTAAAGCAGATGAATGTAAAGTCAATACCCGGTCGCGCAGTGCTAAACTGCGAGCCGCAGAAAGAATATTTTAGTGCGCCGGAAACGACGCTCAAAACGAACTCGAGACCTTATTCAAGGCTTCATTTTCTTTTTGTCCACAATTGGAACTATTTCATGCCTCATTTTTTATTTATGGGTATTCAAGGAAATTGACGAATCATTATTGGCCATTGAGATCCAAAATACGACGGCGCGAGAACTGGCCAATGAGATTAGTGAATTAACTAGCAACATCGAACAGTTGAGTCGACCAGATATAATCACGGCCCGTGCAAGAAAAAAATTAGGTATGGTAATAGCTCAACCGGAAACATTGTTAATTGTTGTGGATAAATCAGTCGTGGAGAATCTATGACTAAAACATTTTTAAAATTTCGTTCCCGGATCACAGTTATTATTTGTTTTGTAATCTTCTCGTGGGTGGGCTTATGTGTCCGCTTATTTCAGATTCAAATAATCAATGGCCAGATGTATACACAAGCACTCGTAGAGCAGGCACAGAAAAAAGAGGATTTACCACCGAATCGAGGCAATATCCTTGACCGGCATAACCGTCTACTTTCCAGAAATATAATCCATTATACGCTCTCTGCTAACCCATCAAAAGTTTTGGATATACAAGAACTTGCTGAAGCTATACACGTCCGTACGGGTGAACCAGTGGAAAAATATATTGATAAGCTAAACATCAAGGGGAACTTTACTTATTTAGAAAGGAATATGCAGCGCGAGACCCTGGGTACTTTGTTGAACATGTCGTTTGATGGATTATTCATTAAGCGTCATTACAAGCGGCGTTATCCTCATGGTTCTATCGCTGCCCAAGTTCTGGGATATACAAATATTGATGATGAAGGGATATCTGGGATTGAAAAGGATTTCAACACCTATCTTTCCGGAAAACCGGGATGGATCATTAAGAGCAAAGGTTGGTCAGGTAAGATACAAAAACGTAGCGGTTTGCCCTTTCGCGCGCCCATTGATGGCTGCAGTGTACAGTTAACACTCGACCTGCAATATCAAAGTATTCTTCAGGATGAGCTTCATAAACGTCAAAAGGAAGCGGATGCAACTACCGCAACCGGTATTATAATCAATCCCCAAACTGGTGAAATCCTGGCAATGGCGTCTACCCCTGGCTTTGATAATAATAATTTTTCAAAGTACAGTCTTGAGACACATCGCTGTCGGGCAATTACAGACCAATTTGAACCAGGTTCAACATTTAAAATTGTATCAGCCGTAGCTGTTCTATCCGAGAAAAAAGTTACCCTGACCGAAGAATTCAATTGCGAAAATGGGGAGTTCAATTATTTCGATATCACCGTTCGTGATCATGAAGAATACGGACAATTGACCTTCCCCCAGATCATTAAGCATTCCAGTAACATCGGTATCATTAAGATTGCCGAACGACTAGGCCGCTCAACACTCTATCGATATGCACGTGACTTTGGATTTGGTTCTGCAACACAGATCTCCCTAAAAGGTGGAATGTCTGGTACTCTCCACCCCTTAAAAAAATGGAGTCAAGTATCTCTTGGGCAAATCGCTATGGGACATGAAGTAGCTGTCACTGCGCTGCAACTGGCCGTGGCTTACTCAGCAGTGGCCAATGGTGGTTATTTAGTAACACCACGAATCATTCATCAAATTGTTAATTCTAAAATGAAAGTCATTCACAAAAATGAGTTATCCATTGTTCGTCAGATAGCAGATACTAGAATAATGAAGCAAACAAAAGATATGCTTCGCAAGGTTGTATCCGACGGAACAGGCATCAAAGCGGACATCCCTGGTTGGGGAGTTGCAGGTAAAACAGGAACTGCACAGAAATACATTAATGGTCATTATTCAAACGACAAGTTCATTTCGAACTTTGTTGGGTTCTTTCCTGTTAACGACCCACAGCTGCTGGCGGTGATTGTATTAGATGAACCCAAGGCACCCTTCCATTGGGGTGGCCAGGGAGCCGCAGTAGCATTCCGGCGAATTATGGAACGGATCATCAATATGGATGATTCGATCATTCCGCCTAAAAAGAAAAAAAGATCGGACTTTATTAAAGACGATATCATTCTCGTTGAAAATGAAAAATCTTATGTGATCCCTGCTTCCATACGCGAGCCAAGGTTTTTAAGTACAATTGGAACTCACGCTAAAAGGAACTACGTTCACGTACCTGATGTAAGAAGCACCAGTTTAAGAAAAGCAATGACAAAATTGCACCAGGCTGGTCTGAAAATCAAAGTGGAGGGTTCAGGTAAAGTGCTTTGGCAGAGCCCTAGACCGGGAACAATTGCCAATCCAGGTGATATTTGTATTGTACATCTGCAATGAGTCAGTCATTAAATAAATTAGTCCGTGGTTTGGTACCACCTGATTTTCCGGTGCCGGATATTGCTGTATCTGGACTGAAGATTCACTCTGACAACATAGTACCCGGTGATGTATTTATTGCCATCCCTGGATTTAATACAGATGGTCACAATTTTGTCAGCGATGCAATCCAGCGCGGCGCCAGTGCCGTGATATCAAATGGCCGTGACCTAGGTCAAATCTCTGTACCTCAGATAAAGGTTGCCAATCCACGCAGGGCTGTTTCCCATGTCGCTGCAGAATTTTTTGGACATCCTACAAAAAACTTGATTGTTATTGGTATCACCGGAACCAATGGAAAAACCACAACGGCTGCATTATTAACCGAGATATTGAAACAGGCTGGTTTTAAGACAGCTCAGTTGGGTACACTAGGTTTGATCGCCGAAGGTTTTCAGCAAAATAGATCACTGACAACGCCCGATGCAATCAGTCTGCAACACATGTTCTCCATGTTGAAATTTTCCGAATTTACTCATGTTGTAATGGAAGTATCATCTCACGCTTTAGATCAGTATCGGGTTGCAGATGTAAACTTCAATATTGGCGTATTTACAAACCTGGCTCCTGAGCACCTAGACTACCACCATTCCATGGAAGGGTATTACCAGGCTAAAGCACGTTTATTTCGCATGTTATCAATGGATGCGTCTGCTATTATAAATGGAAGCGACTTAAATGGTGGACGAATGGCAGACGAAACGAAAGCACCTGTCCTTTTTTACTCGCGAAAAAACGGTGATACAATCCATTTTGCTAAAATAAACTCAAAAATAACAGGTATTTCTGGTATCATCAAAGCAGGACAAAATGAATATGCCATCGCATCCACATTTATTGGTGATTTTAACCAGGAAAATATCCTATCTGCCGTTTCTGCTGCTCATGCAATGGGGATACCAGAAACAGTTGTTGAAAAGGGAATCTCTGCTTGTTCTTTTGTGCCAGGGCGCATGGAATCCTTTGAACTTAGATCTGGAGCAAAAGCAATTATTGACTATGCCCATACGCCTGATGCCTATGAAAAAGTCTTAGGGACTGTACGTGATTTAATTCCAGATGGCGGAAAATTATATGTCATATTTGGAGCTGGCGGTGATCGTGATATTTCCAAAAGACCGGAAATGGCCCGCATAGCTGAACTATTTTCCGATCAATGTTTTTTAACCCCGGATAATCCGAGAACTGAAAACATAGATGATATTAATCGAGACGTTATATCGGGTTTTACCACCAATAATTTTTCAGTTTTTAAAGATCGAGGTACAGGGGTTCTTTCCGCACTGAAGAAGGCCGGAAAAGATGACATAGTGGCGATACTGGGAAAAGGTCGAGAGGATTACCAAGAAATTAACGGAGAAAAAATATATTATTCTGATCTGGAGATAATACGCAAAGAACAATGAGAGTCGTTATTCAACATTCTGAACAGTTCGCACATATTGTCCAGTTATTAACAGGTCAAACACTAAACATCCCTGTAAAAGGAGTGGTCACAGATAACCGAGAATGTATGGCAGGCGATCTCTACATCGCCATCAAAGGAATGCGTACCGATGGACATACATTTCTATCTTCAGTGAAAAAAGCAGGAGCTGCTGCTGCGTTGGTCAAATACCCGGATCCGTCTGTTGACCTTCAGCAAATTAAGGTTGACGACCCACAAACTATGATCGGCAGGATTGCTCATGCCTGGCGGGAACAATTCGATATGCCAGTTATAGGCATTACAGGATCAAACGGTAAAACATCCACAAAAGAATTACTGCTCCACGTGCTATCTAATCAGTACGATGTGCACGCCACGGAGGGGAACTTCAATACATCTATTGGACTTCCCCTCACCCTTTTACTCCTTGATA
>DTUG01000028.1 GCA_012964275.1 Fidelibacterota bacterium
TTCCTGCCTATTAAACATTTTTAACCGTTTTAATATTGTTCAAGAGCATACATTATTAGTTTATCCTGAATCATACCTGCTTTATTTAAATACATGGAAATAAAAGTAATCACATAGTTCTATTAAAATGAAGCAATTAAATAAGGAAAAACACAATATGGGCTCAATAATCAGGCTAACCATTATAACTATGGTATTTATATTTAACCCCGGAAGAAATATCCATGCCGACCCTGCCAGCCAGCATGTAGGAGTATCTCTTCACGAAAATATGCTTAATAGTTTTTTCGATGCGATGGGAAAGATCTCCGGAAAGGGTTCTAAGAAAGTCCTGGGTCAAAAAATTAAATATACCTGGATGGTAAAAGAACCAAATGTAGACATAGAACCTGGTTCAGCTACTTTTAAAGCTATAGTAAAGATTAAAGCAGGTAAAATCAAAACAACAAAAAATGCCAAGGGTGAGATGGATATTACTTACCTGAAGGAAACGAACCGGATCAAAATCAAGGTCAGGGAATTGAAGATCAAACTGTCCTTTGAATTTTTAGGTCAAAAAGTTTCCATTGGGACGGTGGATCTCGCCCAGTACTATAAACCGTCATTTGAATTTGCAGGTCCTAAACCAATTCAAAACCAAGTGGAAATAGAACAGCCAGATAAGACTAAAAAAATTATCCATATAGTTTCAGCAAATGAAAATCTGATCTTGGAGAAAGACAAAGTGACTGTCTACTCAGACCTTGAGTTTACTGCCGCAGAATAATTTTATTTTTTAATGTTATAATGAAATAGATAAAGTAGTACACTTTAATTTCTATTAGTTTTTCTCATCCGTCGATTAAAATTTTTTGATGAATGTATCCATGATGAAGATGTGATATAGTTTTATTTAAATCTTTTATCAGCAAGCAACTGTTTCCCTTTTAAATATCTAATTTATTATTAATGAATTTCTCTAGGAATAAAGTTTAAACTATATTCGTAAAGTTCCATGAAAGAAAGCCTTACTACCTACTTATACGATAACTCGATACCTTTTATAACTCTAGGCACTGCTCACTCAATTTCCATTATTTTCTTTCTTTTCCTTGCAATTTGGGTTCCATGGATTACAAAAAAATATTTGTCCGAAAAACAACAGCATATTCTGGGCTCTTTCCTAGGGTTTGCAGTGGCACTGAGCTATCTCAGCTGGCCCATTCTAGAACTGTTAGCAGGGACCTTCGAAACGAAGCTGCACTTACCTTTTCATATGTGTCGGGCAGCAAACCTGATGATACCGCTGGCTCTGGTTCTGCGCAGTTATCTTACCTATGAAATTGTTTTTTTCTGGGGTTTGACCATCATCCATGCTGTTATCACGCCCGATATAACACAGGGATTCCCCCATTATCACTTTTTCCGTTACTGGCTCTCCCATCAACTCATGATCATTGCCCTTATCTATGCTACCATGGTCTATGACTTTCGCCCCAGAATGAAAAGTGTGTGGATTTCATTCGGCGCCCTTACCATGTTCTTTCTGATCACGATTCCAGTAAATATTTTTCTGGATGCGAATTATTTTTGGATCTGCGGTAAACCGCCGGTGCACTCTATCCTGGATTATTTCGGGCCCTGGCCCTGGTATATTCTTACGACTGCTTTAGTAGCCTTAGCACATTTCTTTTTATTTTATTTCATAACCATATTCTGGACCAGAAAATTGGACATATCTAAAGCAAAGCAATAATCAAAAAACGGCTTCTTTAACAATATTTTATTGAAAGGACTCATCATGAAATCATTCCATAAGGAACTTTGGTTCGATGTACGCGAACGCATGGATTTTATTAATATCACCCCGGATGTGGAAGTGGCGGTATCCGAAAGCGGCATACACGATGGCCTTTGCCTGGTCAATGCTATGCACATTACCGCATCTGTATTCATTAATGATGACGAATCCGGGTTGCACCGAGACTACAAGCGCTGGCTGGAAGAATTGGCTCCCCATGCGCCTATTTCTCGCTATGATCATAACCGTACCGGCGAAGACAATGGGGACGCGCACCACAAACGCCAGATTATGGGTCGTGAAGTTGTGGTAGCAATCACCGATGGAAGGTTGCACTTTGGTACCTGGGAACAGATATTCTATGGCGAATTTGACGGCCGCAGAAAAAAGCGTGTTTTAGTAAAGATTATTGGTGAATAGAGCCTGTCTTTAGGTTTATCCTAAACTATGCATAATCGTAGATACACCTGGAAAATGGTGAAACCTATCTTCCCATTGATCATACTGGTAATATGGGCTGTACTTTTTGAAGATCGGATATGGGATAACTGGTCCACTAAAGAACCGCTGAAAAAATTCCAACGCGGGGATCTACAGTGGGAATATGAAATGGATGCGGAACTCACCAATGAAAAATACCAGTTCCAGGTGGTACAGTTCGAAGGACGGGTTACGGGTATCAGAAATGATACACTGGAGATTGATGAAAAACTCATCTGCAAGCTGGATCCGAGCCAATCAAGTGAATTGAATAATCTATCCGGGATGCGGCTAGTAACCATGAAAGGTCGTATCCTAGGCTACAATGAACAAACAAAACAAGTGCGAATGGATCATGGGTTCCTGCTTAACTATAGCAGGAATCCTAATGAATGAAATTTAGTTGTCGGATAAGATTATAATGGTAATCCGTTTTCATCACCACCGGGATGAATCAGAGCTTGCTAAGGAAAATACACGAGATATATTGAAACCGAGATAAACGGTCCCTTCAGCAAGTTTCCCGGTGGCTTCCTCGATATAGGCGCCTTCATAGGAACCGCGTGCATTCGTCAGCATGATCTGGAATACATGACCACCGGTCTCTATATCCATGCCGATCGCCCAACCATTCTGAAAGTTTCCATCCCGTTTCCCAATGGGTAGAAAATAATCACTATTGATAGAAAATCTGTTTGACAGCTTCCAGCGGCCAGCCACTCCGATTGATAATAGATCATGTTTATCATCCTTGGTAGGGACCAGATTTCGATGAATAAGCGTTGGAAGAATCTCCAGGGTTAGAATGTTATTGAATTTCCTTCCAATAATAAACTGGTGAGCATAACTGAGCCGATTGGAAAATGCGTCTTTCACAGCTGGATCTGATTCCGCTTTGCGCTGGGTATTGATACCTAAATTACTGAACCATAAAACAGAGACTGGAAATCCTTTCGGTCCCGACATCTGTCTCAGAAGTTTAGCTTTAACCAATAGATCATATGTTTTATTCAGTGTGCTCCGCCCAATCCCCAATGATAAACGGTCCGTAAAACCATACTGCAGGTCAAAGCGAATACTTGCATCATCCATTCCGAATAAATCGTAAAAACCATTTTCAATAGCGCCAAAGCGATGTTGGATCATGAACTGGAATATCTGCGGACGGGGAATCTCCAAAGACTGAGCATTGACTACCCGGGTGCCTTTAAAAGCAGCTTCAACAGGTACGGGTGCTTCAGAATCATCATCAAAAAAATCCAGAAGGTCATCCTGGCCATTGATCACCGATAAAAGGATAAAAAGCAGGAAATATTTCACCGCTATTTCTTTTTCAGCTGAACAGCAATATCCACACGCACAATTTTGGCAATATTGTTGCGGACAACTTTTGGTATTTCAATATCATAGTCTGCAACTGTGATATCAAATGCACTGGTTCCTTTGATCAGTTCACCTTCATGCCATATCTGTCCCGTTTCTGTGATAGCTCGTGTCACCCCGTGAATAGTCAGGGAACCAGACAAAGAAACGTCTATCGCTGTGTCTGCGATGGCAGTATTGGACCAATGATCGATCTTCCCTTTGAACACAGCTTTTGGAAACTTATCTGATTCCATGTAATTCTCATTGAAATGCTCCTGCATAAGGGCATTTTTAAACATAAAACCCCGAATGGGTGCCTGAAACGCTAATTCCCCCGTTTCCATATCCAGCACGCAGGAAACCTGCTTATTTATAGCCTTAATATCCTCTACAGGAGCGGATGAAAAAAATTCGATGGACCCGGAACGGGTAAGAAAGATGTCTTTCCCAAAAATGGCTGCTGGCAGTAAAACAAGTATAAGCCAGGTTCGAGTTGTCCGCTTCACTGTGGACATTCCATATCAGAGAAACCCTGGAGTATGTTCAACTGATCCTGAGAAAGTTTCGATCCATTTTTTGGCATAAATCCTGAATCTGTTGGTTCTCGGTTTACTCGATTTAGAACTTTGCCATGCATAATACCATTGACAGCATTTTCAAACGAATCCAGGGTTAATCCGCCAGATGGATTAGATGCAACATGACAGCCAGTGCATCCATTGGATTCCAGAATGGGTTTTACAGAATCGGTATAATAAGACCGTAATTCATCACAATCAAAAGTAATGTAATCTTGCTCAAC
>DTUG01000029.1 GCA_012964275.1 Fidelibacterota bacterium
ATGATCGGAAAAGAATATACAGCAGAGGCCATTGGGTGAGAGATAAGTTAGAAGCCATCATTGAAAAACATGCTTACTTGGCTGAACAGATGGCCAATCCGGAAATATATAGTAACCAGGAAAAACTTACGCCTATAGCGAAGGAGCATAGCGCCATGGAAAAGATCGTTTCTGTAGGGAAAGAATACATCTCTGTGCTGGACAAGATCGTTGATGATAAAGAGATCTTGGAAGGCGATTATGAAGATCTGAAAGAAATCGCTCAGGAAGAATTATATGAATTAGAAGCAAACCAGGTAGAATTGGAAGAAAAGCTCAAATTTCTCCTTTTACCGAAAGATCCCAATGATGATAAGAACCTGATTTTGGAGATTCGTGCAGGAACCGGCGGTGATGAAGCGGCCCTTTTTGCGGCAGATCTTTACCGCGTTTATACGCGCTATGCAGAAAGGAATAATTGGACATTCAAGATCCTGAATTCGTCCGATACAGGAATTGGTGGCATAAAAGAAGCCATTTTGTCTATGCAGGGCGAAGGTGCATTCGGGATGCTGAAATATGAGAGTGGCGTTCATCGTGTTCAACGAGTGCCGAAAACGGAGACCAGTGGGCGGGTTCATACCTCTGCAGCAACGGTGGCTGTATTGCCGGAAGCAGAGGATGTAGATATTGAAGTAAACGATGCAGACCTGAAGATTGACACGTATCGTGCCAGTGGTGCCGGCGGGCAACATGTAAATAAAACAGAATCTGCCGTTCGGGTCACCCACGTTCCCACGGGTTTGGTGGTGACTTGTCAGGATGAATCATCCCAGCATAAAAATCGTTCCGCAGCGCTAAAAGTGTTGAAGTCGCGATTGCTGGCTGCCGAACAGGAAAAGGCTGCAGCCCAGCGTGCTGCAGAACGAAAAAACCTTGTTTCCACCGGTGACAGATCAGCCAAGATTAGAACCTACAATTTCCCACAGGGCCGTGTTACAGACCACCGTATCAATTTTACTTCCCATCGCTTGAATGAGATTTTAGATGGCGACATTACAGAGATCATTATTCAATTAAAGATTGCCGCACAGCAAGAACTGCTAGCCGCAGCCCTGGAATGAGTTGATATCACTGTTGCGATTCGTGATATCAATATAAGTTGTGCAGGCGATTTCTACAGGAAAAAAAAATTGGCTCATTATTGACTTGATTCATTGGGCAGAATCCTTTTTTTCAAAAAAAGGATTTAAGAATCCACGTCGGGAAATTGAACATCTTTTATGTGTTGTCTTGCGTTGTAAACGTATAGACGTCTATCTCCGGTTTGAAGAACCCTTGTCTGAATCTCAACTGGACACGCTCCGCAGTTTGATAAAACGGCGACTTGAAAGAGAACCACTCCAGTACATCACTGGTTCGTGTGAATTTTACGGACGGGAATTTTCTGTCAATAAGCATGTATTAATTCCGAGACCGGAAACGGAAAGGCTCATCGATATTGCTTTGGAGAAAATGAAGGGAGTTGATTCGCCGTCCATTTTAGATGTTGGGACAGGTTCAGGATGTATCGCCACAACATTGGCAATAGAAGTTCCAAGCGCAAAAATCTTGGGGATTGATCTATCCCCAGAAGCACTCAAGGTTTCGGAAGAGAATAAAGAAAAACTGGGTGTGGACAATGTAATCTTTGAAGAGTTGAATATCTTGGATCAATTACCAGAAGGCCCGTTTGATCTGTTAGTTTCGAATCCGCCTTATGTTCCACAAGAAGAAATGGAAGGACTTATGAAAGATGTAAAAGACTTTGAGCCCTCCGTTGCTCTGACGGATAAAAATGACGGTCTCACTTTTTATCGATACTTTTCTCAGATAGCAAAGAATATGATCAATGCTGGTGGCTGGCTGATTTTAGAAGTGGGCTTGGATAAACATCCACAATTGGCGAAGGATATATTCTCTCAGTCTGGATTTGAAAATATACAGTTAATAAAAGATTATAATGGTGATGATCGGGTTTTAACAGTTCCAATAGGATGAATCGACTAATTGCACACATTCGTTTGTTAAGACCCCTAAACTTATTCACTAGCGCTTTAGCCGTACTATTGTCATCTCTGATTGTGCATTACCGGGGTCCAGTGGAAATTACAATCTTAGTGACTTTTGTTGTCATTAGCTTTAATGCAGCTGCCAATGCTTTCAACGATTATATAGACTATGAGGTTGATAAGATTAACCGACCTTTGCGCCCCCTCAGTTTGGGGTTGGTTTCGAGAGAGAGTGCTTTATTTTTAACTCTTATTTTGTTTGGTATAGGAAGTATTGCTGTTTTAGAGTTAAACAAGACTGCACAGCTAATTGCTTTTGGTTTTGCCCTACCGCTTATGATCATTTACAGTTGGCTTTTAAAAGGAGTACCACTGGTTGGAAATGTTGTTGTTTCCACTATTTTAGGAATGACATTTCTGTTTTCCGGAACCGCATTTGAAAATTTAAAGGCTATGATCATTCCGGCAGCCCTTGCTTTCGGGTTGACAATGGTTAGGGAATTGGTAAAGGATATAGCTGACATGGATGGAGACCAATCTTCTGGATTAAAAACTTATCCTGTCTATTTTGGTTTAAAGAATGCGGTGAAGCTAACGTTGGTGTTGGCAGCAGTAATTGGTATCGGTGCCTTTATTCCTTTTTTAACAGGATATTATGGTATAGGATATGGTGTTTTATTGATTCTGGTCGTTGAGATTCCTTTGGGTGTTGTGGTAGTTTCACTGATGAATAATCCGGGCATTACAGTAGCCATACGCAGTGCACGATTATTAAAATTCAGTACTTTAGGAGGACTTATAGCCATTTATTTGGGGACACTTTAATGACTTCTGAATTTGTACATCTTCACAATCATTCCGATTATAGCCTGTTAGATGGTGCTCAGAGAGTTGATCAATTAGTCAATACAGTTGATGATCTCAAAATGGACACAGTTGCACTTACTGAACATGGAAATATGTTTAGTGTTATACCTTTTTACAAGCGGGTAAAAAGAGTAGGAATAAAACCTATCATTGGCTGTGAGATATATGTTTCGATAGGCAGTCGATTTGAAAAGAAAGCCAGATCTGATGGCGGTTGGGGCAACAATCATCTTATTCTCCTTGCCCAGAACTTTACCGGGTACCGGAATTTGATGAAACTTGTAACAGCTGGTTACTTGGAAGGCTTTTATTATCGCCCCCGGATTGATTTAGAATTGCTTGAGAAATATAGTGATGGTCTGATCTGTCTTTCGGCGTGTTTGAAAGGGGAAGTTCCCGAAAAAATGCTTAATGGAGATTTTAAAGGAGCAAAAAGGTCAGCATTGCGATTCGCCGAAATTTTTCCTGACAGATATTATCTGGAGATTCAGAATCATGGAATCCCGGAAGAAATTACTAATATCGAAAATATGAGAAAACTTGCTCACGACTTATCGTTACCTCTAGTATGTACCAATGATGCTCATTATGCTCAAAAAGATCACTGGGAAGCTCATGATATTCACATCTGCTTAGGGACAGGGAAGGAAAGAAATGATCCCAACCGTCTTCGATATGCCACACCGGAGTTTTATTTTAAAAGTCAGGACGAAATGTTTAAGCTGTTCAAAGAATTCCCCGAGGCCATTGAGAATACAAACCGTATTGCTGAGACTATTAATGTGGAGCTGGAAATGGGGGATTACCATCTGCCCAATTTTCCAATTCCGGAAGACGCACCCAATCAGGATCCAGATGAATACCTTAAGGATTTGGCACATTCAGGTGCAGAAAAACTTTATGGCGAGGTAACTCCAAAAGTAAAGAAACAGCTTGATCATGAACTGGAAGTTATAAGAAATATGGGGTTTGCCGGGTATTTCCTGATTACTGCTGACTTTGTTCAGTATGCTAAAGATAAAAAGATACCAGTTGGACCCGGTCGTGGATCTGCTGCAGGAAGCATAGTGTCCTATTCTTTGGGTATCACCAGCATAGATCCATTGAAGCATAATCTATTGTTTGAACGGTTTTTAAACCCAAACCGAGTCAGCCTGCCAGACATTGATATCGACTTCTGCATTGAGCGCCGTGGAGAAGTGATAGATTATATAAAAACTCAATATGGTGAAAGATCCGTAACACAAATCATTACCTTTGGAACCATGAAGGCAAAACAGGTGGTTCGCGATGTAGGGCGAGTTATGGGTTACTCATATGGTGAAGTGGATCGTATTGCTAAAGCAATCCCAGATGATTTGAATATCACCCTGGATGACGCGATTGTGAAGAGTTCGCAGTTCCGGGAACTGGCGGAAAACGAATATAAAGAATTAATCGATCATTCTAGAGTCTTAGAAGGTATGCACCGGCATGCATCAATCCACGCAGCTGGCGTTGTTATTGCTCCCGGTGAATTAACAGACTATGTGCCACTGTATAAATCATCTACAGATGATATAACCACACAGTATGACATGAAAGGATTGGAAGATCTGGGTCTATTGAAAATGGATTTTTTAGGTTTGCGAAATTTAACTGTTATAGATAAAACAATAAAGTTGATCAGTGCAAAGGGGGAAGAAATTGATATTGAAAAAATTTCATTCGATGAATCGAAAGTTTATGAACTCTTTGCCAGCGGTTTGACCATTGGCGTGTTCCAGTTCGAATCTTCCGGCATGCGTGAATTTCTGAAGAAACTAAAACCGTCTGTGATTGCTGACCTGATTGCTATGAATGCTCTTTATCGCCCTGGCCCTATGAGTAATATTGATAATTTTATTTCCCGTAAACACGGAAAGAAACGGATAGATTACCCTCATCCATCTTTGGAACCCATCCTGGAAGAAACTTATGGAATTATTGTTTATCAGGAACAGGTGATGGAAATCGCCCATGAAATTGCTGGTTTTACACTGGCAGAAGCAGATATTATGCGTCGCGCCATGGGGAAAAAGGATAAAAAGTTGATGGATGAATTATCAGTGAAATTTGTTGAAGGGGCGCAGAATAAAGGGCTCAGTAAGGGCAAAGCTGAAGAAATATATTCTTTGATTGAGAAATTTGCTCAGTATGGTTTTAATAAGAGT
This sequence comes from Fidelibacterota bacterium, assembly GCA_012964275.1. Taxonomy (GTDB): domain Bacteria; phylum Fidelibacterota; class Marinisomatia; order Marinisomatales; family UBA1611; genus UBA1611. Next base: position 5,090 of record DTUG01000029.1, read on the forward strand.
CATTCTACTGCTTATGCTTATGTGGCATATCAAACGGCTTGGCTCAAAACATTTTTCCCGGCGGAGTTCATGTCTGCGAATCTAACCAGTGAAATGTCTACAATTGAAAGAGTAGTAACGCTGATAAATGAGTGTAAAAAATTGGGGATTGAGGTCAGGCCTCCGGATATAAATGTATCTCATATTTACTTTTCACCTATCGATGATAACGCAATTTCATATGGTTTGAATGCCATAAAAAATGTTGGTGAAAAAGCGCTTGAAAATATTCTGGAAAACAGGGATCAAGAAGGCACATTTAACTCGGTCTATGATTTATGTTCCAGAGTTGATCAGCAGAAAGTAAATAAACGTGTTTTGGAGAGTTTGGTAAAATCAGGGGCTATGGACAGCTTGTCCGGTTCCCGTGCTCAAAAATATCAGGCTATTGATGATGCCATCCATTATGGTCAAAAGTTTCAGAATGGTGATAATAAAAATCAAGTAGACTTGTTTGGGAATGCTGAGGGTGACAGCGTTTTAATAAAAATCCCTGATTTGCCATCTGTTGATGATTGGGTCGAAAAGGAAAGATTATGTTTCGAAAAAGAAGTATTAGGGCTGTATGTGACAGGACACCCGCTCTTGGAGCATTCGGAGGATCTTGAAGAATTCACAACAGTCGACTTTACCGATAAGTTTAACCTTTCTAAAAATGAAACTATTACCGTAGGGGGGATGATTACCCGTGTTATGCGTAAATATGACCGTCGGAATCGACCGATGGCTTTTTTTGAAATGGATTGTATCGGTGGACATGTAGAGGTGATTGCTTTCTCGGATTGTTTTGCACAATACGAAGGACTAATTGAGAATGAGAAGGTTGTATTTGTTCGTGGAAAACCATCTGATAATTCAGATTTTTCAGATTTGAAAGTAATAGCTGATGAAATCTTTCCCGTTGAAAAAGCTCGCGTCATCTTATCAGGCAAGTTAGTTATACGTTTTAATTCTGGTGAAGTCGCACCGGAAGATATTGATAAATTATTTGAGGTTGCCCGGGGTTATCCAGGAGAATGTAATTTGGTTTTTCACCTTCCCAACAAAAATGGTAGTCGTCGTCCATTGCGCATTCTGGCTCATAATATTAAGGTATCCTGTGATAAGGATTTTATTCGCCATCTTCGCCATCAGTATGGTAAAGACAACGTTTGGGTAGAATGATTGCTGTAATTCAAAGATGCACCCGTGGTAAAGTATCGGTTGATCATAAGACAATAGGGGAAATCAAACACGGACTGGTTATATTGTTGGGTGTAAAAAATAATGATGCGGAAAGTGATGCAGATTTTCTAGCACATAAGATATCCAACCTACGCATTTTTAACGATAAGAACGATAAAATGAATCTGTCTATTAAAGATGTAGGTGGATCAGCATTGGTTATTAGTCAATTTACACTGTGTGGAGATACACGAAAAGGTCGGAGACCCAGTTTTATCAATGCTGCTTCACCGGATAAAGGAAACCGTCTTTATGAATGGTTTGCAAATCAATTAAAATTAAATGATGTGCCTGTAGAATTGGGTGAATTTGCAGCTATGATGGATATAGAACTGGTGAATAACGGTCCGGTGACGTTTGTATTGGACAGTTACGATAGATAACCACGAAGTATATCAAATTTATTGGTTATGAACTGCCAAAGAAGGTAATTAATTTTTGGTATTATGGAGCGAAAAACACGTATTGTCATGGCCAAACCTGGTCTTGATGGGCATGATCGCGGTATTAAGGTATTGGCAGCCGCCTACCGGGATGCAGGAATGGAAGTCATCTATCTGGGTCTGCGCCAGACACCAGAGATGATTGTTTCTGCCGCTATGCAGGAAGATGCGGATGTCATTGCCTTGTCCAGCCTTAACAATGCTCATAATACGATTTTTCCCAGAGTGTTGGAGTTGATGAAAAAACAAAGACTCGATAATGTATTACTGGTAGGTGGTGGTATTATCCCTAAGAAAGATAAAATTGCTTTGGAAGAAATAGGTGTTGGTAAATTGTTTGGCCCAGGCACACCAGTACAGGATACTATTGATTATATAACTGATTGGGTAAATAAAAACAGGCGTTGATATGGACTTAAAAAATCAAATCGAACTTGAATTATATTTTGCCGACCATTTTGAAACAGTACTTTTCCCGGTATTAGCGGATATATATTTGCGCCAGGAAGATTTTCGCCGCGCTCGTAAAGTATGCAATATTGGCTTGGGCTATCATGAGAATGACTCAGCAGGCAGGTTTGTACTTGCTCAGGTTGAAAAAGCTGAAGGTAATCTAAAAGAGGCTGAAAAAGAACTGCACCATGTAATAAAATATAGTCCTGATCACTCTGCTGCTGCTATTATGCTCTGTGAAATTCAGACTGTGTTAGGTCGAGCGCCTTCCCGATTACTTAAATCCTGGAAACGGGTACTTGATCTTGACCCGACTAACCAAATCGCTGTTGAATTTGTATTAAAAATAGAAGGTGACAAGGAAAAACAAGTTGGAAAAAAACAGAAAATCAAGAAAAAATCGACTCAGCCTTCTACTAAACCAGAACCTGTTAAGGAATCTGCCGAACCATTGAATGTTAGCGTACGATTGGCAACCTTTACTTTGGTCAATGTTCTCAAGAATCAAGGGTTATTTTATCAGGCACTGGAAGTTCTCGATTTACTTGAAGAAAAAGGAGAAGATCCGGATATGATCCGGCTTGAGCGGGAGGCTGTCAAAACCCTGATTGAGTCAGTACAGAAAGATTCTGAATAAATATGACTGAGAAGATATATCAACAACGTCAAGAAAAATTAAAAAGTGTTTTAGCAGATCACGGTCTGGATGGGATGTTGATAACAAACCTGACTAATATTCGCTATATATCCGGCTTTACGGGTTCTGCTGCTTCATGTTTAATAACTCCAGATAGCCAGTATTTTATTACTGATGGTCGCTATATTGAACAATCTAAAGCCCAAGTGAAAGGATTCAAACGCTTTATAGATATGGATTCTCACCTTTCTATAATTAGAAAAAATAATTTAAACCCCAATGGACTTAAAATTGCCTTTGAAGGCGACCACGTCACTTTTTCACTGTATCAGGACATGACCAGTATTTTCCCAGAAACAACTTGGGAGCATACCGGTATGATTCTGGAAGACTTGGCAGCCGTCAAAGATGAATTAGAACTGGATGCTATTCGTACTGCTGTTGAAGTCACGGATCGGGTCTATGAAGAAACTCTTCCCATGGTTCGGCCTGGATACACAGAAAAACAGGTTGCCAACTCGATGGTGGCTAAATACCGGGAATATGCAGAGGGCGAAGCCTATTCTCCTATTGTTGCAACTGGCCCGAATGGTGCGCTGCCGCATGCTATCCCTACAGATAGGGAATTTAAGAAAGGTGACTTTATTGTGATCGATGCTGCTGCGAAATATGCAGGCTATCACGCGGATATGACACGTACACCTGTAGTAGGAGAAGCCACAGGAAAACACCATGAGATTTATGGTATCGTCAAGGAAGCTCAGCAACGTGGTTGTGATGCGGCAAAAGCAGGTGTGCCTTGTAAGGTAGTAGATGCAGCAACTCGTGAATATATCAAGGAAATGGGTTATGGTGAATATTATACCCATGGAACTGGACATGGGCTCGGTCTGGAGATCCATACATCTCCTCGATTTTCACCGCAGAGCGAGGCTGTTCTGAATGTAAATAATGTTATGACTATCGAACCGGGGATTTACTTAGCTGGCTGGGGAGGAGTCCGGATAGAAGATGATGTGATCATAAAGGAAGATGGCTGTGAAATTCTGAACAAGACTACTAAAGAGTTGGTTGTTTTAAACTAACAATTTGATGTATAGATGGCCAAAGTAGCCATTATCTAATATATATTCAGATTCGAAACGAAAAATTATACAGGTATTTGAACTGTAATTACCGATGTCTGCACCAAACTTAAATGGATTTAATATGAAGACAGCTATTACAGCCTTAAAAAAGGCCGATGCTGATTTAAAGCGGCTATTTGATATCTATGAAGCACCTGAATTATCTTTAGGACAAAATTATTTCTGGTCACTTTGCCGTTCGATTATTTATCAGCAATTAAGCGGTAAAGTTGCGAAGACAATTGCGGACAGATTTATAGCACTGTATAAGAATAAGAAATACCCGAGCCCAAAGGAAGTGTTAAACACAGATTTGAAAGTATTAAGAGATGTCGGGCTCTCAAGGGCAAAAGCTGGTTACATGCATAATATCGCTCGGGCATTTGTTGATGATGTAATCCAATTCGAAAATTTTTCATATATGAGCGATGATGAAATAAAAAATCAACTGATTAAGATTAAGGGGATAGGCCCCTGGACGGTTGAGATGTTTTTGATCTTTACCCTTAACCGGCCAGATATATTTCCTGCAACTGATCTTGGGATCCAAAAGGGGTATCAACGTTATTACAAATTGCAAAAACTACCCAAAACAAACGACATGGTCAAAAAAGCTGAGCGTTGGCGGCCATACAGATCAGTTGTAACGTTATATCTTTGGTATGCAGTGGATGGCCCTTTTGAATGGTAGATTCAATAAAAGTGAAAATTAACGCCATCTTTTTTGATATTGGTGGCGTCCTTCTGCATATTTATCCAAATAGAATGATTCAATATATCAGTGATGCTACTGATATATCTCCTGCGGTTTTAAAAAAATATTTTCCAAGTGATGTACATGAACATTATGAACGTGGTCAGATTTCGGATGATGAGTGGTTTGCTGCATTCAAGGCAGCATTGCCACAGCCCAATTGTCTGAAAGAGATTGATTTTTGGAGAGCATGGAATCAATTACTGGGACAGGAAACAGATGTAGTGGATATAGTGATAGAATTGAAGCAGAATTACCCAGTCTGGCTCCTATCCAATACAAACTCTAGGCATATTCGTAATGAAATTGATGGGAAGTATGCCTTTTCACAATTAGCGGATGGAACTGTTTATTCATTTGAAACTGGTTATCGCAAACCCGAGAAAGAAATCTTTAAAATAGCTGCTGGAAAAGCTGGGGCAGATCCAAGCACCTGTCTGTTAATTGATGATAATGAAGAAAATGTGGCCGGGTCAAAATCTGCTGGGTTTGTAGCTTTACATTATAGAAACACCACACAACTTGAACAGAATCTAGAATCTCTTGGGGTCATTTGAATCAATATAATAAAAAAATTAATATGGAAAGATCATTAATGATTTGTTTTTTCTTCATAGGTCTGTTAAATGCTCAGGGTGCCTGGGTGATGAGTAACCGCACCCACCCGGAACTGAAATGGAAAACGTTTCAAACAACTAATTTTAATATTCATTACCATGAAGAAATTCAGGAGATAGCCATTCAAGGAGCGAATATGGCTGAGCAGATGCGCTCTACATTGATACAGCAGGTTGGGCTGGATACCCTCCCGCACCTTGATATTGTTTTTACAACGGAAGATGAGGTCATGAATGGTTTTGCAACCCCAGCGAACTATACAGTGATATGGGTGGATCAGAATGATGTTGCTGTTTGGCTTGAAGATGAAAAGTGGTTACGTACAGTTCTTGCTCATGAACTGCAGCACCTAGTCTTTTTCAGCGTAACTAAAACGTGGTTGCCGTTTCCCATGAATAATTTGTATAGCGGCACACCGGGATGGGTTGTGGAAGGCTTGGCGGAATATTATACCGAACGCTGGCGTCCAGCCCGCTTTGATTTATCCCATAAATATCATGTGCTTAGAAATACTGTTGATAAAATAAAAGATCCCCACAATGATGGATTTTCAAAATGCCTTTATTTCGCGGATCGTTTTGGTGATTCCACCGTGGTAAAAATTTTAAACCATCGCGATAAACTGGGATTATTCAATTTTAAACGAGCATTTAAAAAATATACTGGAATCAAACTTAAGCAGTTTGAAGAAGACTGGCGGCGCCACATGAATACCTATTTTTTTGGCATCCGCTCTCAGAAAGAAACCTATCAGGATGTTGGTAGAGTCTATCGGCTCCCCATGAGATACGTAAGTGGATTTGACCGTTTTTCAGACACGCTGATGGTGGCCATGGTAGGTCGGAAGGACAAGAAACAGGGTGATTATTCTTTGGTACTAGCGGTGCGGGATACGATAAAAGAAAATAAAAAATATCGCCGTGAATTAAAGAAAAAAAAGGATGATACACCAATTCGCATCAAGCCTGTCTGGAAATTGAAGGAATTAGACTATGGCAGGATTGGGTCCGATATTAAAGTTTCACCGGATGGATCTAAAATTGCTTACTCCAAATATAGATATGGAGAACATCAAGCCATGATCTGGGACGTGTATGTTGTGTATGTGAATACAAGGAAAAAAATTCGCATAACCAATAGCCAGCGGGCCAATAATCCCAGTTGGTCCCCAGATGGTACCCGCCTGACCTTTGTTGCCCATAAGAACAGCACATCAAATTTATTTATTACATCATTGGATAGTATTGGAACACAGACTCGGCTTACAAATTATTCTGGGGATGTGCAGATTGTAACACCGGCTTGGAGTCCGGATGGATCAAAGATTGCTTATGCAGTTTCCAAATCAGATGGGAATATGGATATTGTTGTTTTTGATATTGCAAATCAGGAAACCATCCGATTGACTACCCGACCTGAAGTTGATTATAGACCAATATGGCATCCGGATGAACAAAAGATTACTTACACATCTCATGCTGGAATGACACCAAACTTTCACACGGTAGACCTAACAACGAAATTATCGATTCAAAACACTGATATAGGTGATGCAATCTGGACAGTTGGTTGGAACCATAATGCCACCGCAATCACCGGTCTCACATTGAACGACGTTGATTCAGCACGAGTGGTGGATGTTGACCCAGCACGCATTGCAAATGTATCCAAGAATACCATGAATAACGCTTTCAGCAACTGGCGAGATAAGCAACCTGATCATCCCTTGATTGATCTGGATCCTAAACGAGATGTCATCGGAGCAGTTGCAGTTGAGAAATATCGATTTTATAATCACCTGAAACACCTTGGCACTATACTTTTCCCGGATGTAGAAGGATTGTTTTATAATGGGGCTTACATAGACGCAACGGGCCGCCATATACTGGGTGCCTTGGCCATCACTGATTGGAAAAATGTAAGCAGTGCTTTTGAATACCAAAATGCAACAGGGAAGCCTTTAGGCGGCTTTTGGGGGATCTCCTATTTTAAGGATCTGTTTTTTGAAGGCCGCTACTATAACCGAAATAATACTTATTTACTGGAGTTCTACAATGGATTCAGTATTTATGGGAGTCGGGCCTTTAATTTTGGCAAAAATATTTTTGCTAATCATACTCTGAGGTATGGTCTGAATTATTTTGATAGGCAGGTAGCTTATGAGCCAGATAGTTTAGATGTGTTTCCTCCGCCTGAAAGCGGGAAAGAAGGCTCCATTTCGCTTGTATACAATTATTTAAGTCGCCGTCCTCATCAGCAGAATTTATTTGCACCACCTCAGGGCCATGGTTTTCAGATAGGTATGGATTTAGTTGACAAAAAGATTTGGGGTGACTTCACCTATAACCATATCAATATGGATGGATTTATAAACCAGAAGATTGGTCCTCTCGTTCTTTTCTTCCGGGGCCGCTATGAATCTGTATGGGGGGACAGGATCCCTGCCCAGGAGACGGTTGGGCTCGTTGATATTCCCAATGAATATATTTTAGGACAGCTGGTTCTTGGGAAAGAACATATGAGTCCCCGAGGATGGAACGGAGTCCAACTAGGAGATCGGGCATTTTTTGGGACAACGGAACTGCGCACCCCTTCTCTGAACTTTAATTTTTTCGAGATTGCAAAAGTTATTAAATATGGTCAGCTATCCGGTGCTTTTATATCAGACTTTGGAAAAGTCTGGGGAGGCGATGATGAAGACTGGATTACTACAACTGGTGCTGAATTTCGGTTTTCACTGCTAATTGGTAATACACCATTTTTAATTTACGGTTTTGGATGGGCGCAGGCCCCGGAAGATTGGAATGATGGAAAAGGAAGATGGGTTGGTCCTAAACCTTATTTTCGGATGACCTTGATAAGTCCTTTCTGATGTATAGATAAATAACCATACTACTACGTTAATAATCAAAAAATCGCATGCCGATAGTGATATATAATCCCTTAGTGTTTAGTCGAGGTATTCCTTTTCCATCATCCCAAACTGCGGGATAATATATTACATCATATGTATCATCATCTGGATCATTTTCATTTTTTATTGTTTCTGAGTATTCCCAGTTGTCATCGTTATTACGGATAACATATTGTAAGCTTATAAAAAGATCCCTCTTTCTGTGTAGTATAATCGATGTAGTTAAATTAATTGATGGATTAATAAATGATTGAGATACATAATTAGTACTATCATCAATTTTTGCAAAATAATTAAGAGGGAGACTTATTCCACTAGAAAATTGAAATTTTTTAATATCCAGCAACTTTGTTTTAAATTCCATTCCTAGCCCCAAAAGGACGTCATCTTCTCCTCTCGTATCTTTTATTGACCCTATTTCACCTGTTACTGCAGTAGTGATTTTTTTAAAAGGACTCCACCAAAGTTTAGCATTCAAACTAAAGTTGGACCCATTTCTAGTTTTTATTCCATATGCAGTTGCAGTAGGATCATGGATCATTTCGTTAGCTCTGTGTCCTGCTTTAACTTTTTTCCATTGGCGAATGATTCTTGCTGTGCTTGTGTTTTCTCCAATGTTGGTCAGTTTAGCCAGGGCTCTGGGTTTACCAGGCAATGCGATTACTCGGCCCTTGTATGTCTTTTCCCGGTCTGGTGAGTTCACTTCAAAAATGGTGCCTTCTTCCAGCCCCATATCACTGCCCGTCAGAATAGTAATATCATTACCGTCTTTTTCTATCACTTCGCTGGCGATCATATAAAACTCACGCAGATTTCTTCCGATCTGCCAACTGAGCTGATTGAGAGCTCTATTCAGGGATGCCGTTTTATTTCCTCCAGTATGTGTTGCAGTGATGCGAAAACTGTTTTGTGATGTACCACTTTCAATATTCAGCAGGCGCACTTCAGCCTGGATAATGGTTTGAATATTATTAGGATGCCGTTCAACGTCTTCCAGTTTTTTATCAATAACTGCAGTTACACTTTCTTTGATGATCCATTCAAACAGGTTTTCATCATAGTCATTTTCTTCTTCATCTTTTTCAGTTTCTTTTTCCTTGGGTGGGACACCTCGCTGGCCAAAGGTTATAATTTTTACTAACAGTGCTTCATCCGCGGCTGCCAGATTTCCGAGCTCGACAATTTGATTCTCATCCACTATTCCTGATAATTGTAGCTTTTGTTCGGCTAGAATAGATTCAATCTGAGTTCGGTCAATGACATTGAACCGGCCCAGTTCCACAGCTTTTGCTGAGACAATACTGGTAACCCTGCTGGAGATCGATCTGGGGTTTTCGGCATCCTGGCCAGGAAGAATAACTACAGATTTTTTCTCTAAGGTCAAGCCATAATCTAATTCTTGAGCTATCGCATCTGAGAGTGTAAGAATGATGAGAGAAAAGAGTATTTGTCTTAGTAGTTCCATTCCAGGGGTTTATTAAAGCCCAGGGTGAAGTAAAGTAATACCCGTTGTTCGTTATATGATTTATCACTAGGGAGTTCCTGATACATACCACCAATTAATTTCAAGTTTTGATAAATATTCCAGTATAATTCTCCTAGGATTTGGAAACGGGACTGGTTCTTTTCATTGACTTCATCACTGATTTGGTAAAAATAATCAAGTTCCAATTTTGCATCAATGTTTCGCACACTTTTATCGTATGTAAAAGCTGATTTTAAGTATGTTGTTTTGCGTGTGTCTTCCAAATAATCAGACATATCATAGGCTATACCCATTTCAGCCGTCATGTTGCCGCTATCAGTTTTTCGAATAAACCATCCTAAGCCTTGGTTATAGTGATAGCGCAGTTTCACATCCACCAGAGTATTTCTCTGGTAGGATACTGTGGTAAAGTTATAAAGCCAGGGCAGCCTTATAGGAATCCGGCTGGATTTATAGCGCACACGAATATCTTGGTCTGTCTCAAATATATGTGCGTAAAGACGGACATCCCCGAAGGTATAGTTAGTGGTTCTTTTTATGCGGAAATATGTGGCAAGGCCAAGGCTATTTTGGTCTATATTAACTAGACCACCGCGCAAATATGTTTTCCAATGGGGAGAATCTGCTTCTGGATCATGAGCCCATAGAACAGCGATGGTAACAAATAAAACACCTTTGTGAATCATTGCTTGATCTTCCTACCGCTTTGCATCAATAAAATGGCTGTTGCCGTGAAGATGAGAGTCAGAAATACAGCCATCCAGAAACTGAACATGACTGATGAATCACTGATGCCTAGTATAGTATATCGGATTCCATTGATCATATAGTAAACGGGGTTGATAAAGCTCAGGCTCTGGGCCCAGTCTGGTAGCATGTGGATAGAATAAAATATGCCTCCTAGAAAACTAAGAGGTGTAAGAAAGAAATTCTGCATCATGGCCAGCTGATCCCAGCTCTCGGCCAGTTGGCCCAGGACTAGGCCCATACTTGAAAATGCCCAAGAGACCAAGAAAATAAATACCAGTGTACCAATCGGATCGGTTACCGGCAGGTCGATCAGGAAAACACCAAGTAGCAATACCAATACACCATTTACCAGTCCTCTCACAGTTCCACCTACGATATAGGCCAATGCAATTTCGAAACCCGATAAAGGCGCAGTGAGCAAATCGGGTAATTGTTGTAACAGTTTCATTTGAAGCATAGAAGATGCTGTATTGGAAGTGGCGTTGGTAAGAGTGTTCATCATGATCAACCCCGGTAGAATAAATAATGTATAAGAAACACCTTGGATTTCGGAGATGCGTTGTTCCAGCGTAAATCCGAATATTAGGATATAGAGCGCCGATGAAATCAAACCCGGTAAAACGGTCTGTCGATATACTGAAAAAAAACGACCTACTTCTCGTTTGGTTAAAGTCCAGAGTCCAACCCAGTTCAAAATATTATTCCTTTTACATTGTATTTGTCAACGTACCGTAATAATTCTTCAATCATTAAGAAAATTGCTACATTTTTTCCAACGGATAGAACAATGTATTGACTATTATGGTTATTCATTGATGCCCTTACCAGTGATGTCTAGGAAAACATCCTCTAAGGAAGACGAGCTCGTGGCGATGTTTTGGATATGCACGTCCGACTTAGACAGTTCATGAATGATCTTCGGCATGGCGGAATCAGGATCTTTCACCACAAAATGTAGGCGATTCTTTTCCTGTGTATAAGTAAAACCGGCTAGGTATTGCACAAGATCAGCGGGAGTGTGGTTTAACTGGACAGTAATGCCGGCCTTTCCTAATTCCTGGGTCAGGGCTTTGGGCGATCCTTCCTTTAATATTTTACCTTCATCAATAATGGCCACATTTTCGCACAGCATTTCCGCTTCTTCAATATAATGCGTGGTCAATAGTATCGTTTTGCCATTGCTGTGCACGTCACGGAGGTACTGCCACAGATCCCGCCGTAGCTCCACATCCACACCGGCGGTGGGTTCATCTAGGATAATAATATCGGGGTCATGGACCAAGGCCTTGGCTAATTGAAATCGCCGTTTCATTCCGCCGGATAATTGACGAAGGCGAGCACCCCGTTTATTCTCCAACCCCATCCTGCTTAGAAGATCATTTATATTGTTCATGGCGTTTTTAGGTTCGATGCCATAATACCCAGCTTGGAAATACAATAGTTTCTCAATGGGGAAGAACCAGTCCACTGAGAGCTCTTGAGCGGCAATACCAATTTTGGAACGAGTAAACCGGTAATCGGTGACAGTATCCCTGCCAAATACGCTTGTGGAACCGTTGTCCTTAAAAACCAAACCGGTGAGTATATTGATGATGGTGGTTTTTCCCGCTCCGTTTGGGCCCAGAAGGCCAAAAAATTCTCCTTTGGCAATGGATATATCCACTCCTCGGAGAGCCTGAACATCCCCATAGGACTTTGTCAGCCCTGCAATATGAATAGCAGGATCAGGCATGTGCAGTTATTCGAAGCCGATATGATGGTCGAATGGGCTTGGGAAGTCAAATCCTTCAGCATCAGGAAAATGAGCGATAGATACAATAAAACCCCAAGGAATTAGTATAGACGCTTCCACATTCCGGTATTTTTCTTTCGTTTCCCCATCCAGATTGGGCAGCTGAAATTTTGGTTGATATACCCATAATCCATACTCGTCATATCCTTTCACCCGGGCGAAGAACTGATCTTTTTCTATACCAATCTTCTTCAGTGGTTCATGGTTGTCTAGGATAATGAGAATGATATCATTAACTATTTCTTCAATTTTCATCATATCCATTGGTGAACTTACTGATGAATCATTTTATTTAATTAAAACAAAAAGCTCCTTACTAAATAGTTAACGAAGCATCTCTAAAAATTCATTTTCTGATATTATTGATGAACCAAGTTCTTTGGCTTTTTTAAGTTTGGATCCGCCTCCGGGGCCTGCGACAACATAGCTTGTTTTTTTACTTACTGAGTCGGTTGTTTTCCCTCCTAAGTGTTCCACCATTATCTTGGCTTCTTGGCGGGTGAATTTTTCTAATGAACCAGTGAAGACAAAAATCTGTCCAGTTAAGGGCTGATCCATTTTACGTTTTATTTCTGCTAAGGATACTCCCCGGTTCAGGCAGTTTTGGACCATGATCCTGTTATTTGTATCCTGCCAGAATTGGGTCACTGTCTGGGCAATGGTAGGGCCAATCTCATCAATGGTTTCTAACTCTTCTACGGTGGTCTGCTGGAATTTTTTTATACTACCTTTGTAATGCTTTTCCAGAAGCTTGGCGCTGTGCTCACCCACATTGCGAATTCCTAAAGCGTAAACAAAGCGGGCAAAGGTGGTTTGCTTCGATTCATGAATGGCCTGAATCAAGTTTTCCGCTGATTTTTCACCCAAGCCTTCTAGATCAGCTAGCATTTGCTGTTTAAGAACAAAAATATCATCAATGGTCTTTAAAAGCCCTGTTTCCACGAGTTGGTTTACAATCTTTTCACCGAGCCCATCTATATTCATAGCTAGTTTGGATACAAAATGGTGAATTCGGCCCTTTACCTGTGCCGGACAGGATATATTGATACAACGTGCTACTGCTTCACCGTCTGGTTTGAACGATTTATGGGCACAGGCAGGACAGTGCGCATCAATATAGTAGGGGATTGAATCTTTAGGGCGTTTCTTTAGGATAACCTGCACTACTTTTGGGATCACATCTCCGGCTCGCTCGATCAAAACTGTGTCTCCAATCCGGATGTCCTTACGGTCTATCTCGTCTTGGTTATGAAGGGTGGCATTGGTGACTGTTACACCTGAAAGCAAGACCGGCGCTAATTTTGCCACTGGCGTTAATGCTCCTGTACGCCCTACCTGCACTATAATATCTCGGATTGCTGTGGTAGTCTGCTGGGCTTTGAATTTGCCTGCAATAGCCCAGCGGGGGGATCGGCTTCGTGTGCCTAATTTATCCCGTTGTTCATAGTCGTTAATTTTGAATACTGTGCCATCAATATCATAAGGAAGCTCGCTTCGTATAGATTCCAGCTTCTGGTAATAGGCTATGAGTTTTCTGCCCCCGTTTACCTTTTCTATCAAGGGATTTACGGGTAATCCAAAGTCTTTCAGACCCAATAGAAATTTATAATGAGTTTCAAAGATGACTCCTTCAATTTTACCCGCTTCGTAGCAGTAAAGGGATAAAGGGCGGCTGGCAGTAATCCTAGAGTCCAGTTGGCGAAGGCTACCGGCTGCTGCGTTTCTGGCATTGGCAAAAACGGGTTTTTCTTCCCTTTCCTGAGTTTTATTCAATGTCGCAAAATCATCTTTTTTAATAAATACTTCACCTCTCACCTCCAATAGGGTCGGAATAACTTCCCCTCGGAGTTTAATGGGCAAAGATCGGATAGTTCTCAGATTCTGCGTGATATCTTCGCCTATAAAACCATCACCTCGGGTAGATCCGCTGATATATGTACCATGTTCATAGACAAGCTCTACTCCTAAACCATCTATTTTTGGTTCGGATATGTATACAATATCGATATCGGTGCCCAGTCCTTTTTTCATTCGTTCATCGAAGGCAATAAGTTCGTCATCATTCATAGCATTGCCCAGGGACAGCATAGGTAATCTGTGCTGGATGGTTCCGAATCCTGTCTGCGGTTCAGAACCAACCCGTTGTGTAGGTGAGTCTGGTGTTATGAGTTCCGGATGCTCTGCTTCAAGGACTTCCAGCTCCTTAAACAGGATGTCATACTCACCATCAGAAATAGAGGGAGCATCTAAGCTATAATAATTATAATTGTGTTGCTCAATGATCTCCCGGAGTTCTTTCACACGAATTGTGGGAGTGCTCATTGATTCATCCGTTTCTTTCGCTCGTAGTATTGGATAGGGTCCAAAAACTTTCTTTTTACGGGACTTAAAATCCCTTTACTATTAAGTGGCGTCCCATATATCTCACCTTCAATTGTATGAACAACAAAAAAGTAGTCTATTGATTGACCAGGAAATTCACCTGTTTTTACCTTGAAGCGATATAATCCGCGGTTTTCCTTTAAACTGATCTCCCGATAGTTTGTCATCTGATCTGTCTTAAAAAATAATAACACTAATTGGGCTGAGGCATCAGGAATATCCATGTCCATATCTAGGGTGAAAGGTCGGTCCGTGAACAATGGG
>DTUG01000030.1 GCA_012964275.1 Fidelibacterota bacterium
TAGAGCAGTGGACTGAAAATCCATGTGTCGCTGGTTCGATTCCGGCCCGAGCCACGGTACAAAAAAGCCCCATTTAAGGGGCTATTTTGCTTATAGTTAATACTTTTATTACTCCATTGCCGTTTGCGATGTCCCGCTTCCGCCCTGAATTGGCGACCAATGGAAAGCTCACACTTTCCAGCCTCCATTTTCTTTCACAAACACCTGGGTCACCCGTGTCATATAATGGGATACGGCTGCATAGCCTTTAGGACGCAAAGCGCCTTCAGAATAATACATGGCAACTGCTGCTTCTCCTGGAATGAGTGAAATAACATTGATATGCTTTGGAAATACATTAATCATGTCATATTTCTCAGGCCGGCCCCTAGCTCCTACTTCATGAATTAATCCACCACTGGACCAGAATTCCAACGCTCCTTTATTGGAATATTCATCACGATCGGACTGTTTTGTTTTCCTTTGTTATTCGGCAGAAGAAATAATGAGATTTCTGATCTCATTCTCATCGCTCTCACCGGCAAACACCCAGCCTGTTATTATGATCAGGGGTATGAATAGCGAAAGGATCTTCGTTTTCATATATGCATCTCTTTCTTATCTTTGTTATAAAAATAATACAAACTATAGAATAAATTAATCAGACAGTGTTCAGAATTTTATGGAACAACCTAGAGCTTTTGTCTTCTTTACCTTTATTTCTTCTCCCAGGGCAACAGCATTCACAGCATTCACCAGGTAGGATTCTCCAACTTTATCAGCATTTTTGGCATTGTCATCAATTGCGCCCCGATAAACAAGTTTATTATGCTTGTTAAACAAATAAACATGAGGGGTTTTCGTAGCTCCAAAAGCAACAGCCAATTCGGCCTTTTTATCCACAACATATGGGAATTGATAATTGTATTCCTGTGCATGTTCCACCATAGCTTTGTAACTATCCACTCCATCATGCTGGCTGTTATTAGAATTCACAGCTACGAAGCCTATATCATTCTCTAAACACAGTTTGGCAATTGGGTTATAACGATCCTGCCAGCGGATCACCCATGGGCATGTATTGCAGGAAAATATGACCAGAAGTCCGTTCTTATCCATTAACTTTTCCAAAGTGAACAATCCACCGCTTACATCCTGTAAAGACACATTCACTTTTGGCATGACTTTCCCCAGAGCTAATTCCCTCGCAATGAGTACTGTCATGAATGACAGAATAATGATAATAATAGATTTTTTCATACTAACTCCCATATAATGTTAAAAGTGAATCAATCTTTGCATAGAAATAGGATTCCGATCTTTTTCCTTCCCACTGAGCCGCTAATTCCCCATTTTGACCATAGAGTGCTGTAAAGGGTATCGCGCCGGTCCACTCTATGCTAAATGTGTTTATAAACAGTTGATCGTCCCCTTCTCTCTTGCGGTAGTGCTGACCCATAACCTGGTGATTTTTTAAAAAAGTTATTGCTTCCTGTTCCTGTGCATCCCAGTCTACACTAAAAAAAATAACATCAAGATCCTTCGCATCATACTTCTTTTCCAATCCGACCACATACGGAAATTCCTCTATGCAGGGCTGGCACCAGGTAGACCAAATGTTGACCAGGATTATTTTGCTGGTGCGAATTTCCGATATATTGGTGAGAAATTCGGGTGCAGAAACAACTTTTAACTCCAAGCCTTCATCGCTACATCCACAAAACAGAAGAAAGATCATTGAAAATATTTTTTTCAAACTTAGACCAGTCCCATGGATATCAGCTGTTCAGCATGATCCAAAATGGTATCACGTACAGGTCGATAAGTCAATCCCAGTTCTTCTAACGATTTTCGGTTATCAATCTTAAAGGAATGCCCTACATTTCGTTCCAGATAATCCCTTTTTAGTCCAAATATAAATCCTGTCATTTTCACCAGCCACTTGGGTATAACGTTTTTGGGAATTGGGTGTGTTTTGCCATACTCTGACCGCAATATTTCTGCCACCATGGGTGTATTCCCTACCTCCGAAACAAGTATAAACCTTCCAGCAATATTCCGGTCTTCGGCAACGAGGAAATGTGCCCGGGCTACATCCCGAATATCCACAAAAGCAAGACATATGTCCGGGACTCCCAGACGGTATTTCCCATTGAGGAGCGACCGCATCATATCAACACTGGCTCCGTCTATCCGCGTAGATAAAGATGGTCCTAGAATAAAGCCAGGATTTAGAACCACCAAGTCCCAATTAGCATTCTCTGCCATTTTCCATGCCATCTTTTCTGCCATAGTTTTGGAATATTGATAGGGATTATAATCTCCGCTGCTGCTCGTATTCCAATCCGATTCGTTAAACATTCCATTTTGGCCGCTACCCGATTCACAGTTATCCCCATGTATTGCTGCAACGCTGGAAGTGAGCACAACCCGTCTTAGTGAATCAGACTTATTAGCAGCAGATAAAACATTTTTGGTCCCTTCTACGGCAGGTATCACCAGTTGTTTCTGATTATCCTTAATATTTTGAACAATAAATGGTGAAGCTGTATGAACCAGGATCTCACACCCTTTGGCTGGTTCATCAAAACTTCCTTCATGCATCAAATCAGCTTCAACAAGTTTGAGATGGCCATTGCTCTTTTTTTTTAATTCATTCAGGTGGCTAATCTTGGCAAAATCTTTCAGATCCCTGACTGTTGCTCGGACAGAAAATCCCTCATCCAGAAATGTTTTGACTATCCATGAACAGATGTAGCCAGCGGCACCAGTAATTAGAACAGTTTGTTTTTCCACAGGGATAAAATTAGGCAAAAGAATCCAATTACAGAGAATAAATCATTATCCAATCATTATAAATAAGATGAATAAATTGCAACAGATAATCATTTTAAATAATCAAGGATTAACAATCCCTGGAGACTAACCATGTTAAAAAATTCACATAGCTTAAATACAAAACTGGTTCACGCTGGTGAGCCCGATCCACGGATCGAAGGCGCTGTCAGCATGCCCATATTCCAGAGCTCAACCTATGAATACGGCGGGGAAAGACACTACGATGACATTCGATACATCCGGCTCAACAATACACCCAATCACAAAGCTATCCAGAAAAAACTTGCGGTAATTGAGTGTGCAGAATCAGCGTTAGTGACTTCCAGCGGAATGAGCGCCATCACTACCAGCCTTTTAACCTTCCTTCAACAGGGAGATCATCTATTGGCCCACAATACTCTTTACGGCGGGACAGCAAGTTTTATTTTAGAAGATCTCCCCAGATATGGTATCACCTGCGATCTGATTGATACAACAGATTCCTCCGACTGGATCACTATGCTGCAACCCAATACCAAAGTCATTTATGCTGAAACTGTCACAAATCCATTGCTGGATGTACCGGAACTTGGTGCCGTTGTTGATTTTGCCAAAGACAACAAGCTGATCTCCATGATCGATAATACCTTTGCCAGTCCTGTTCTGTTTTCCCCTGCCGAACTTGGTTTTGACCTTTCACTTCATTCCTGCACTAAATACATCAATGGCCATTCAGATATTGTGGCCGGAGCTGTTATTGGTGGAGATGACCTTATAAAAAAGGTTACTTCCAGAATGAATCATCTGGGAGGGTCATTAAACCCTGGTGCATGTTTTTTACTACACAGAGCTGTAAAGACATTGGAACTGAGGATGATCCGACAATGTGAGAATGCAGGTCAGATCGCATCCTTTCTGGAAAACCATCCAGAGATTCAAAATGTAAAATATCCAGGCTTGGAATCCAGCGCCAGCCACGAAAGGGCAAAGAAATATCTTTGCGGTTTCGGCGCCATGGTGAGTTTTGAAGTAGCCGGAGGCGAAACCCGAGCCAAAAAGTTCATGGATCAACTAAATCTGGCTATCGATGCCCCCAGTCTGGGCGGATTGGAAACTCTCATAACCAGGCCAGCACTGACCTCCCATTCCGGCATGAGTCCGTCAGAGCGAGAAAAAGCAGGTATTACCGATTCACTGATACGTTTATCGGTGGGGATCGAATTGGCTGAGGACTTGATCAGTGATCTGGATCAGGCTTTGAATAAAACAACTTCTTAAACAGGGAAATTATCCCGGTTTTGGAGCATACTTTTCAAGGCGTTCAGGGTTAATAGGCTCTGACAATCCCATATAAAAAGCCAGGAACCACATAACAAAGATCCCATAAGCTAGAAAAAGCAACTGCCAGACCCATAATGACGGCAACCCAAAAGGAGCCCAGGTAGCTGGTTCGGCAGGATTGGAAAACAAGGTGTTGCCAATTGTGGCAAAGGGGCCAAAACCTACCAGGAACCACACCGCTGTTAGACCCCATGCCAAACCAACATTTTTCTTTCGATCCGGGGTCATACCAGACACAGCCTGCAGAAAGCGGTGTTTCTCCAATTTTCGGTCTTTATCTTCACCTGTTTCAGGGTACAGCATTGAAACTACGGTAGCAACAATCACATTGAAGAATATCCCCCAGCCTGCACTATGGATCGTAAGCGGATAAGCACCCCATGGAACACCAAACCAGGCAGATGTTCTATCAGTGAGTGTAACAGCAATCAGTCCAGCAACAATGCCCCAGACCACACCTTTCCTAGTTAATTTTGATGTATAGCACAATCCTATGAGCGCCGGATACATCTGGAATCCGTAAGCAACAGCAAGGCCACCCAGCATAACAATAGCCTGACTAGAATTTGCTGCTACTATCAGCGCGGCCAGAGCTACTAGAACCACGAAAATCCGACCGCTGAGTTTTTGAATTTTATCTGATGCTTCCGGCGCAATGAATTTTGCATAAATGTCCCGGGTAACCATAGCGCTGAATGTAGACATATAGGCAGCGCCCGTACTCTGCATAGCTGCCAAGGCACACACTGCCAGAAGTCCAACGAGCCACGGGGCCGAGTCTGTTAGCAGATTGATCAGCAAGGGCACCAGATTTTTATCATTTACTGATTCAATGGTACCATTGGCAACGAGCACATGACCACCCAACCCCTGAAAAATTGTGAATGTAAAAAGGATAATACCAATTATTACTGATGAAGCCGCCACCTGCTGCCAGCGGAAAGCCCGGCTGGTCTTATTTGAAAAAGCCCACATGGAGAAAGCGGGAGATGACTGGATTCCCATGAGAGCAAACATATAGGTCATGCACATCATTCCGGTCCAGGTACCTCCTGTTGCTTTTGAACCAGCTGAAACTATTTGGATACTTCCCGGGATAGCTACTTTGGATGAATACCCTGCCGGGGTTAAACCCTCGCCTGTAGACATATCAGTTTTAACCATCTCACCGATTCCAGCTACAAAGCCGCTCCATCCCCCTGCAAAATGAATTGCAATACCACCAAGAATAACCATCCCCAGCGCCAACAGGACACACTGGACACAATCAACATAAGCGACAGACCGCAGTCCGCCAGAGGCAACATAGATGACGACAACCGCTGAAAGAGCAAACATGCCAAAATTGACACCTACCAAACCATCCGTTAATACATGAAACAGGTCCCCGGATGCTCTTAACTGGACCCCTAAATAAGGTACACTGAATAAAAACGCAACCAAAACAGTAAGCAAACGAATGGCATCTCCACCATAATAATCACTATACATTTCTCCCGGGGTGATATAATGGTAGGCTTTACTTAATGCCCATTGGCGCCTTAAAAAGAGTACGCCGGTAAAGGGAATTGTCAGCGCATAAAACGACGCAAAGGCATAGGGTAAACCTGTGGTAAAAATTTTTCCGGGATGCCCAATAAAGGTCCATCCGCTGAAACTTGTTGCTGTTGCAGCTAATACAAAGACCCAGACACTGATGGATCGGCCCGCTAAAAAATAATCTGTGGATGTTTTCGAAAATAAAGCACCCTTTACTCCCCAAAATAAACAGTAGGCCCAGTAGACGCCTACAAACATCATCAGCCAGATTAGTTTTGGTTCCATCTTTTTTAAATAATAAACGGGTACATCGTCTGACACAATATAACTTTGTGACTAAACGGAAAGCAATAAAGACGCCTTGGAGTAAATCAAGAGCTGCAACTATTAAACAATTCGTATAAAAACCCTTGTTGGTAATTATTTTGTCAAGGTAAGATACATCGTGTGTACTATTCGTTAACTAACATGAAAGGAGGTGATCACTTGTCTAATTTTAGTAGCAAGCTGACCTCCAAAGGAACAGCTGTATAGCACACCTTAGAGTTGACATCCTGCAGGAGGTCAGCTGCTAAATTGTAGGCAAAAGCCCTCATCTTGAGGGCTTTTGTTTTCGTAAATGACTGTAATTGTTAATTGAATTATTTATATCATGTACACGAATGAATGTTCACAAAAACATTGATTTCAGCTTAATAAAAAATATGATTGATACGTACATAACACTGAGAAATTTCATACTGGATTTAGCGAATCAAATAATATACCTTTACTTTCCTATATGGTTACCCTTAAACGCGATCTCGGCAAACTATCTGGTTACGCTACCATCATTGGCATATTGGTCGGTGCAGGAATATTCCGCGTTACAGGAGAAGCAGGGGCTCTGGCCGGATCTGCCGTCCCGTTAGCTTATCTATTATTTGCTCCTATTGTGATCTGTACCGCATTGGCTTACAGCGTATTTGTATCAACTCCCCTTGGTATGCGACCTGGCGGAGCCTACATTCATATTTCCCGAACCTTTGGTAATTATTACCTTGGATTTATTGCCATGTGGATGAAGTTACTGGCTTTTATCGGCGCGATTTCTTTTATGTCCACCAGCCTGGGAGAATACATGACTTTTTTTATTCCCGGAACAGACCCACGACTATGGGCTTCATTAACTATGATCCTGTTTTATGGTATAAACCTTTTCGGTATTCGTCATTATGGCATGATCCAAACCATTATGCTGGCGGTGTTGATTGTAAGTATCCTCGTTTTGGTTATTCCCGGCCTTTTTGCGGTCAATCTAAAATATTATGACACGCTGTTACCAAAAGGGTTTAGCGGACTTTTAGCGGCCATGCCTATGCTTTTTTTCAGCTACGCCGGTTTCGAAACCCTGGCCCAAGTGGCTGGGGAAACAAAAGACCCTACCCGTACTCTGCCGATGATTTTTGTCAAAGGAGTACTGGCATCTGTTTTTATTTTCTTTTTTATGGCTTTTGTAGCCTTTGGTGTTTTACCTGCAGAAACACTGGCCCAGTCCCAATCTGCTATGGCCGACGCCGCCGCAGTTTATCTACCGCCCTGGGGTGCCGGGATAGTCGCCATTGGCGCTATGAGCGCTTTTATGACCAGCATCAACGGTTCCATTCTTGTGCCTTCGCGGATGCTGTTTGTATTCAGTGAAGATCGGCTTTTACCCCCATTTCTAGCAGCAGTCCATCCCCGATGGCGGACACCTCACGTGAGTCTCATTATCAGCGGAATTGTTTGTACCAGCTTAGTTTGGACCAAGTCCGCTTACTTTCTGATGAATACGGGATTGATCGGTATATTTATCATTTATATCATGCAGGGCACGGCACTCGTGTGCATGCCCACCGTAAACCCGAAATTATATGAATCGGCAAAATTCAAACCTCCAGTTTGGGCACTTTATATTTTTGGGGGTATCACTATTATATCTATGGGATTTTTTATGGCCCAGATTATTGCCGATGTTTTTCTGTGGACCCTGGGCGGAATCATTATCGGCACCTTGGTTTACCTTGCAGGTAAAGCCAACGGGAAAAAAGAAGGATTTAACTATGAGGCCCGCATGGCTAAAGATTTTCAACTATTAGATCAGGAAGCTTAAAGATGGCCTTTATTGAAACTATTGATATCCAGGATGCAAAAGGTATCGTAAAAGAGGAATACGAAAAAGGTATTAAGCGTTCTGGAAAAGTCTTTAACATTTTAAAAATCATGAGCCGCAGTCCGGCAGCTTTAAGGGAGTCCATGCGGATGTATCTGGCTATCATGTTTGGCGAATCAGACCTTTCCCGCGCCCAGCGGGAGATGCTGGCAACGGTCGTCTCCCGGGTCAATCATTGCCACTACTGAATAGAAGCCCACGGTGACGACTTCCGGGATGAGGTCGGAGACAGCGAATTGGCAGAACACCTAAAGCACAATTGGCGTAATGCAAAACTATCTGACCAGGACAAAGCATTATGTACCTGGGCTGAAAAATTAACCCTGACACCAGGGGAGATGATTGAAAATGATATACGGGGCCTTGAACAAGCAGGCCTTTCTCAGGAAGCGATTAGTGATGCCGCTCAGGTTATCGGGTATTTTAATTATATCAATCGGGTCGCTGATGGACTTGGAGTTGACCTTGAAGAAGGATATTAATGAGGCATAATGACAATATAAAAGATCAAGGCATCAATGCTACAAACCAGGATTTTCGACGATATGAGCAGGTGAATAAGAAACAATCTTATCATCTCTCCGAACATCTGGAAAATGAAGAATTTGATGAAGATTTTGAAATAAAAACTATTGATTTTAGTTTATTTAGTGAAGGCAGTCTAGATGGTAAGATGCAATTTGCTTCTGAACTCGGGGATGCGCTAAAAGAGATTGGATTTGCTGTATTGACGAATCATGGTGTGGATATTGCATGCTATGATAAAGCGGGTGAGAAAATTAGAGAATTGTTTGAATCAACCACGTTTGAAGAACGGGTCAAATATAAAGCTCAGCGTCATGGTTCTGTTAACCAAGGATATTTCCCCATAAAAGAAACTACCATCATTCATCCGGATCTTGTAGAAGGATGGGTCTTTTGTCGCCGGGCATTTAAATTGAATAAAGATTCTGATTATATTGAATCAAACTATTGGCCTCGACCAGGGTTTGAACCTGTATTTAGACAGGTCGTATTAGCCCATGAACAACTTATAAAACCGATTATGCAGTCTATCCTCAGTTATTTAGAAATAGATCCACACTTTTATGATAAAAAACTAGATAGAACAAATTTTGGTTTACGGCTAAACTACTATCCGCCCATGGCAGATCAAAAACGAGGTAAAGGTGGTGGGCGCATGTTAGGTCATGAAGATATCGATCTATTCACTATTCTGCCTGCGTGTAATACTGAGGGGCTTCAAGTACTGAACCGGAGTAATATGAAATGGATCAGGCTGAACCCCAGGCCCGGAGATATCATTTTGAATACAGGAGACTATATGCAGCGTATTTCAAACGATATATTACCTTCTACCACGCATAGGGTCAGTTGGCCTGAGAATTATGATCAATTATTAATCCCGAGGCTTTCTTTCCCTATGGCGGTGTATGTATGGGAAAATGAATTGCTGGAGGTTCTACCTAACCTGGGTATTCCCAAATATAAACCTATTCGAGCAGAAAAATTCCATACCAGCATCACCAGCAAGTATTACGGTGATGAATATGCAACAGATGTATCAGATTAGTAACCATGCCCGGGCAGTGCCCAGTTTATTATACTATATTAATGAACATTAGATAATCTTTAACAACTTATGCTCTTTTAAATACTATAAAATAAATAAATGGTGTATAATATATGTGCCCATAAATGGCCCGAAATCTATGATTATTGATTATATGGAATCGAAGTAAAAAAACAAAGTTAGTGCATCAGCCTATTCTGCTTCTCAATCACTATAATTCGGTGTGGAAGGGCTGCCAATCAAGATGTTGAACAGGTCATCTTCCAAGGATTCGATAGGTGATTACACGATACGTCCAATTTCTTCACCCCCTTTTAGAAAAATAAAGGTATGTACATGGTGGATATTTCCCCCTTTCTCAATATTGAGGCCGCTTTTTTTCGACTAACTTTATCACCAAGTGGCTCGGTAGCTCAGTTGGTAGAGCAGTGGACTGAAAATCCATGTGTCGCTGGTTCGATTCCGACCCGAGCCACATTTCTTTTTACTCATTTAACTGCCTTTTTACTATTTATAATCTACCTTAACCCCATTACATTCACGGTGTATTGATCGTGAAAAGACCATTTTTTATTTTACTCATTATTGGAATAATCCACCCGGAGATTATCCATGAATCGGGCGATCTGGCTATGTTCCTGGGAGGGAGTTCACCCTCCTCTGCCTACGAAAACTGGGTTAGTCACGTAAGTGAAGGTATTGCCAGCGATGGTTACAACGACTATGGCCCGACCTGGTTGGACGTTCAATCGAATGGGTTTGGTACCTACAGGGTTCTACAGGAAAATTCACCTGTCCTAAGTTATTGGGAAACCATTTTTTACCATTTTGTGAACGGAGATACCACAATAGTGGATTCCCTGATTCAAGACTCACTCGAATCTTTTTTTTATGAGCTAGTGATTTTTGATGATACGACAACGAATCGTACCTACCATTTTTTAAGAGAACAATTGGACACGTCCTACGTAGACCTGAATCAACCGGATGTGGTAACAGATGATGTGGTAGGCAGTTTTCGGAATGGTTGGGGACTGTTTATCATAAATCCTACAGCGCAACGGGAGCAAGCACTCATTCAGGTTCCGCACCCTTGCGACGATTTTATAGCACCCTATTTAGCGATTGATATTTTCAATGCACTGGATGCTTTTGGATTCATGATAAATGGTGCAGGCCGGGAAGTAGCCTGGAATGAAATTGGTTCCTATAATAACGGTAAATCTATTTCCGATCCGTCTAGATACCCCCATACCATTTTTCAAAAATTCCAAGAAGCTGTTACCATGCCATTGATTGGAAACAACCCGCATTGGCCTCTTGTTTTTGCTATTCATAGCTTTGATAATGCAACCCACACAGAACGCAAGTCTGTAATTATCGCAGCTGGTGCTCAAAATGTATTCACCAATAAACCGATTCGAGATATTACTGATGACCATTTTGATATTATCAATTTCACAGATGAATATCCAATAATGGAAGGCCAGTTTGGAAATGTTGATCCGTTACACATAACCGATTATTACGAGGCTTTTTACGATGATGATTTTTTCTATGATAACGGGTCCGAGGAATTCCTAATTGTCCTGGCAACTGAACTACGGGGACCATCAAACGGTGTACAAATGAACGACCTGCAATCTCAAGTAAATGGAGGTTCTGTCTATGAGCCTTGGGTCCATGTGGAAATGGATGAAAAGCCGATGTTATTTGACAGCCTGGATTATGGAGATGACACAGTTTATTCTTTTGGGACTTATCCAACCAGTATTTCTAATTTTTCCATGATCCGAGAATACTATCAACCATTTATACAGGCTGTGGAAGATTACCTGATCCACTGGGAAACATACGCTGATCTTACTGCACCAGATTCAATCCAATTTATTTATCCCGTCCTTGTTGAAGATGACCAAATCACATTAGAGTGGCTTCCAGTTGAAGACACCAATTTTAAGACCTATCAGATTCAATATGGTCAAGATTCACTTACTGCAGGTTCTCTTATCTGGGATATAAACCATGATCCTGAACTGCAGAATATGCGGACAAACATGACAACCGTAGAAGGTATAAGTACAGGCGAAATCTGGCTTTTTCGCATCCGGGCAACAGATTACAGTGATAATGTAGGTTCGTGGTCATACTCGACGCCAAGCATCTTGCCCGGACACAACCCCCCAGACACAATTTTATCCTTTGCTGACCCCGACCTTTCTATAGTAAGCATAATTGAAGAAGATATTGACGAAAACAGTTATCTTATTGATACCATAAATACGATGCCCGGGAATATTCCGACACTTGCTCTTTATGGCAACACTTGGAAATATGTTACGATTGAGCCTTTCTTACCAGATTCAGGTACTGTTTTTCATGTTTATGCCCAGATTGACAGTGTATCCGAAATTCAAGGAATCGGTTTCTCGGATGGAGAAAATAAAATCCGGTATTCGATCGCTGGAACAGAAACCCTGGATATTGAAACATGGATCCCGGTCTACCAGGGCACAAACCCCATAGGATCATGGGCTTCCTACAGATTCCCCATTGGGAATGATTGGATCGCCTGGCATGATACCTTGTCGGCCTTGACAGAAATCCATTTTGTGAATGACCAGGATGATACCACAAATACAGCGGGAAGTGTTCATTTCAGCATGATCCGGGATTTGACAATGGATCTTCCCATATCTCCACAGGTTTCCATCGATTATTCAATGGGAACCAACAGAATAGAAAATAACCAGCAAAGGGTAACTGTTTCATTCAATGCCATTGTGGAAGATATTGATTCGTATTATTTCACTTGTTATTGGGATTTTGGAGATGGTTCTACATCAAATGAAATTGACCCGGTCCATGAATACCTGGTTGAAGATGATCATGATTACACAGTCCTTCTAACAGTTCAGGACGAGAGTGGGCAGCATGGCTGGGCAACCACTGTTATCCAAGTAGACGATGGTGCTACATCCTTCCCATTGACCATGAATTTCGTTGGTGATATCATGATGGGGCGCAGGTTTGAAGACGAAGACGGTATTATAACGACCCAGGGTGTTCATGCGCTGTTTGAACCCACCTATGATATCTTAGGGTATGCGGCAGATATTACCGTAGCGAACCTTGAAATCCCATTGACAAACCAGGGAGAACCCCATCCGACAAAACAAGTTTATTTCAGGTGTGCCCCGGAAAATGTAGAGGGTCTGTATTTTGCAGGGATTGACGTGGTTTCTCTGGCTAATAACCATATCATGGACTACATGGAACCAGGCATAATCCAGACCCAAAATATTTTGAATGAGGCTGGCATTCTCCATTCCGGTGCTGGGATGGACAGTTATGAGGCTTATTTACCGGCCTTTTTATCCGCCAAAGGGCAAACCGTGGCATTCATTGCATCTAGTGACCGGACTGGTCAATACAACAATTACCAGCCCTATCTGAATGCAGGTGAAAATAAGCCAGGATTTGCCTACCTGACACCTTATTACCTTAAACAGCAGATTCAGTCTGTTCGTGAAAACGCTGACTTGGTGGTGGTGGAAATGCATGCCGGGAGTGAATATTCCCATTCACCAGGGGAAGATTATGATTCTTCTGAACCACCTATAGGATTTGCGAGTTTCCGAACCAATCCAGCCAGCAAGGTTGGTTTCACAATTGATCCGATGATGGGGCTCGAGGAAGAAGATTATTCTCCCCGGTTGGACAGACCAAAAATATGGGATAGAGCCATTCGACATTTCGCCATAGATGAGGGCGCTGACTTAGTGGTAGTTCATCACCCGCATATTATTCAAGGGGTTGAGATTTATAATGGAAAAATGATCGCCCATTCCTTGGGGAACTTCATCTTCGATCTGAACTACCCCGAAACCTACCCCAGCATAATCCTAAATGCGGAAATAGATGAAACGGGGTTTAGCGGGTTTTCAATCACACCACTTTATATTGATGATTACTTGACTGTACCGGTGACGGGTGAACTGGCAAGTTATATATTGGATTATATCGCTATGCGATCACGGGAATTGGATACATATGTTCATGTCAACCTGGATCAATCAAAAGCGTACGTTATCATGGACACTTTGACCATGACCTCCAATGACTTGGAATATCAAATCTGGATTTCAAATTGGACAGAAACGGAACTCTTTGATGGAACCTACTTTATGTCCAAACCACACCTAATTCCCGATGCGGGAAGTTTGTCAGAAATTTCAACTATTTTCGATTATGTAACACATTATAGGCTTGGAAGAGAAAAAATTTGGATGAAAAATTTTGAGGATGAAGGGAGCACTTTTTGGAATTTGAACAGTGCTAGCGAATTCATCCAGGATTCTATTTATCGTCGCGGAAATCTTGCTGCAGCTCACCTTCGTACTGAAAATTCCGGGGATAACATTATCACCAACCTGGAAGAGAGAATGCCCTATAATAATGAACTGGACTATTCTATCCACGGTTTTGCAAAAACAGATAATGGAAGTGATGTTACACTTCAGGTCCGTCTTTTTGAAGGAAGATCCAGTCCACCCTTACTCACCGCCGCCATTGATGATTCCATCAATGGGACAAAAGATTGGGGTTATTATTGGGGAAACACTCCTTATCATGAGGATGCGCGATTCTTAGATATCAGGGTCCATTCAGGCATTCCAGATTCAGGGACAGCTAAATCCTGGTTTGATGATGTAGGAATAATCGAATGGGACAGTATCAGAACTGTATCTGATCTGCCCATCTCTATTCTTAATCCAAATGATTACAATTATATACAATTGATCGCTAGCCAAGAGCCGGATTCAGCAAACGCGATGGAGGCCATGAATTCCGTGATTGGTGATTTAGGCATCCTTCAATCAATCCCAAGAGCGTCCACTATTACAACTACGGCTCCGGGAGAGATCCATTTCTTTGACGAATCCAAAGGTCCTGTGGGCAGCTGGTATTGGGATTTTGGCGAGGGCTCCACTAGTTTTGAAATGCATCCATCTTTTTATTATACAAGCCCAGGAATATATAATGTAAACTTAACCGTAACAGGTCTAAACGGAGCGACAAGCGATGGGCAGATGACGATTGTTGTCACTGCCGAAGGTGCCCAGGATCATGACCGTGGTGACATCAATGGAGACGGCAGTCTGACCTTGGTCGATGTGCTTCTTTGTACAAATTATATTTTAGGGTTGATGGAATTCACACCTGAGGAATTCCTGGCGGCCGACGCGGACGGGAATGGGGTAATTGATATTTTTGATGCCCTGGGAATCTCAGACCTGGCTGACTAATTCTCGTCTTCCGGTTTCCAGTCATTGTAATTTGGAACCGATGGAGAACCAATCAAGATGTTGAACAGGTCATCTTCCAAGGATTCGATAGGTGATTCCACGATACGTCCAATTTCTTCACCACCTTTTAGAAAAATAAAGGTAGGTACATGGTGGATATTTTTCCCTTTCTCAATATTAAGGCCGCTTTTTTTACTGCGGTCAAGCATTATAAGGCGCATTGCTGTATCATCCCAGGATAGCTCATCTAAAATTTTGTAAAATCGAGGCACTTCCCTTCGGCTATCCTCGCACCAAGTCCCCATAAAGGTTTCAATCCCTATCCCTTCCAGAAAATCACCTGCTGCCTCAATCAAATCAAATTCCATCTCATATGTCTCGTATTCTTCCGAGAACCATTCACCGTATGGTTCTTTTTCGATATCAAGTCGTTTCCCCAATCCAACCAAGATCGGGTTTTCAGTTTTCAAAACGGTTTCTGTTTCCAGAGTTTGACTCATTAAACCCACAATAAATACAGTTATTAACAATAACAATCTCATATAAACGATTTTAATTTTTAGAAGTTAAAACCATTTTCACGACACTGTCCAATCCAGAACAAACTGGTGTGCTGGTAGACACCAACCTTTGCCGGCTTACATGGCCATGGTCAACCAAGATGCAATCAACTCCAATGGCTTGGGCAACATCATTATCGTGGATCGTATCACCAATCAGTAAGACATCAACAGGGTCATGATCAAGTTCATTGATCCACTTCCTGCCAATCTCTGTTTTACCACTGGCATAATGATTATCTATTCCAAGCACGCGGATAAAATGATTCTGCAATTCATGATACTCGATCCATTGGTCAAGAAATTCCTGTTTTCCTGCAGACAATATTGATTGGGTCAACCCTGCATCTAATACTGACTTAAGAGCTTCTTTTACCCCGGTTTGAAGCCTGGGTTCATGGAATTTACTGTTATAATAATCCACAAACTCCGTACCTGATACAGAGAATGGTTCCTTATTAAAATCGAATCCCAGTTTTTCATAATAATCTTTAACCGGAAAACAAAATATCTCTAAATATTCATCATCAGTGATGGTATTCATATTTCGTTTGGAAAGTGTTTCGTTGATAGCCTCAACGCAAAGCCAGCGGTCATCCAATAATGTACCATTCCAATCCCAGATTATATGTTTGTATTGCATATAGAAAATATTTTAGCAGAAAAATTCGGGCAGAAACATTAAAAATGGGATAACTTTCCTGCCTGATGTCAACTATCAGCATCACACCAAGTTTTATTCAATCAATTGAAAAACGCCTAAATCTCCCGCTGCCCGGCAGGTCCGCTCAGGAAGAGATGCTGACGAAGCCAAAAATCCCAATAAACATCCCGAGATTCGGCCGAAAAGGAATTCCCGCAGGAGTGCTTATTCTTTTATTCCCTAATAATGACACTTTCTATTTTTTCCTGACCCTGAGATCTGAATTGGTTGATCATCATAAAGGCCAAATCTCACTTCCAGGCGGCGTTCGGGAAGGTGATGAAACGCTAGAACAAACTGCTTTAAGAGAAACCCTGGAAGAAATCGGTATTGTGCCGAATTCAATTTCATTGATTGGCAAATTAACACCACTCTTTATTCCTATTACCGGATTTGAGATTTTTCCATTTATCGGCTGGTCGGAAAAAGAACCGATCACAACAATACATGACCGGGAAGTGGAAAAAATAATCAAGGTATCTCTTTCCGATCTGGTGGAAGAGAAAAACATGAAAATAAAAAAAACAAAGATCAGGAATATCCCGGTATCCATGCCCTATTTTGAACTCAACGGTGAAACTGTCTGGGGTGCTACATCTATGATCCTGTCAGAATTTAAAACAGTTATTAAGGACCTGTTATGAGTCTTGGCCAATGGATCAATTCACTCACTTTCTTCGACCATTTGGTTTTGCTGGTTTTGTTCCTGATCGGACTTTATTTCAGCAAAGCTACCCTGGAGGCTCTAATCCATTTATATAAGAAAAAACAGGGTGATAATCCTTACCAGGTGAAATATCGTGTCACACCGGCTGCTTTACTCAGTGTGGCAATTGTTTATACAATTATTCTTTACCGTCTCATGAGCGGAGTTATAGGATCTTTTACTGGTTGATCTATTTCCCTTTTCAGCAAGTTTTCTTTAAAGATTATACTTCGAGATTTTACCCTCTGATAAACTTGAACAACCTTTTATTCTACTCCTAAATTCTAACATCTTCGTGACACCTTACACTATATTATTTAATCATTGCAACCCCAGAATAATTTATGAGTGAACAAACAAAACTGTTTGTTCTGGATACAAATGTCATTTTACATGATTCAAGTTGTATCCATCAATTTGAGAAAAATGATATTGTTATCCCCATATCCGTCCTCGAAGAACTGGACCACTTCAAGCGCGGCAATGAACAATTGCACTATAATGCCCGTGAGTTCTTGCGCCAGCTGGATGATTTGTCCAGCCAGCAGGAAACCGATAACGGTGTACCCCAGGGTAAGAAGCAGGGCAAGATCCGAGTTATTGTTAATCATAACTGGCATCCGGATGTGGAAGCGGTATTTCAGGAGGATTGCCCCGATCACCGCATCCTGAATTGTGCCTATAAACTGTCCAACAATAATCCCGAGCGTGATACTATTCTGGTATCCAAGGATACCAACATGCGTCTCAAGGCCCGTTCGCTCGGTCTCACTGCGGAAGACTATGCTACCGACAAAATCATGGATCTGGATTCAGTGTATACTGGGAGCCGACTGGTTGAAAATGCTCCTGGAACTGCAATTGATACATTATTTAATACCGGCAGACTGGACCTTCCTGATTTACCAGAAATAACCAACCCAAAAGCAAACGAGAATTTTATTATCAGAAACGGTCAGAAATCAGCCCTGGCGATCTATAATGCACTTGAAGAAAAGATTGTGCGGGTTGAAAAAACACCGGCCTACGGAATCATGCCGCGCAATGCGGAACAATCCTTTGCTCTGCATATGGTAACCGATAATCAAGTTCAATTAGTCACATTGTCCGGTAAAGCCGGAACCGGGAAAACTCTCCTGGCTCTGGCTGGCGCCATGGAATGCAGGTCAGAGTACCGGCAAATTTACCTGGCCCGCCCCATCGTGCCCTTAAGCAACCGTGACCTGGGATACCTGCCTGGTGATATCCAGTCAAAACTGGATCCATACATGCAACCTCTGTTTGATAACCTCGCAGTCATTCGCCATCAGTTCAAGGCAAAAGATAAACGGGCAATAAAAATCAACGAAATGCTGGAACAGGATAAACTTTTAATTACACCTCTGGCTTATATCCGTGGACGCAGCCTTCAAAAATCATTTTTTATTGTGGATGAAGCCCAGAACCTGACCCCTCATGAAGTAAAAACAATCATCACCCGGGCGGGTGAAGGCACCAAGATCGTTTTTACCGGAGATATCCATCAGATCGATCACCCTTACCTGGATAAGCGTTCCAATGGCCTGACCTATTTAATCAGCCGTATGAAAGGCCAGGAAATGTACGCCCACATTACACTGGAAAAAGGTGAACGATCACATCTGGCGGAGTTGGCCAGCGATCTGCTTTAGCTCAATGAATCCTGAACCATTCAGCTCCCTGCATTTTCACCTGGATAGTGAAGGAAGTAAAAGTTTAGCAAAATTGGGGCGATGGGCCAAGGTATTGGGCAGTATTAACATCGTCCTGGGCGGATTTAACCTAGTGTTCTCCTTGCCCTATTTTCTGCCGGGAAATGATATGAGCTTTCTGGCAATCCCTACTATTGGTGCAGCTGCGTTTCTTATTTACCTGGGCCTTCAGCTCACTGGATCCGCATCCCATTTGCGTTTTGCCGTAATAAGCGAAAGCGATGGGGAATTTGCCGCAGCATTGGACCAGATCCGGAAATATCTTTTCATTTCCAGCCTAGCTTACTTGGGAAGTCTGATCATCATCCTAACCCTAGTTATTATTGCAAGTGCACTGGGAGTTGGATTTGAAGAATTATTAAAAAATGAACCTGGGCCAGTTTCGATTTAATTGTTTTCCAATAATTCAGCCGCCTTTTTTGCTGCTTCCTCCTCCAGCTTTTCAACAGCAGATTCCTTGATCTTCTCTGCTGTTTTTGTAACTGCATCTTTATACTTTTCTGCCGTTTTAGTCACGGATTTCGTTATTTCATCGGTATCTTTTCCCGTATAATGAAGATAAGCCACATACAGGACAAAAACTGAGGCTGCCACCAACACCAGTTTGATGATCTTTTTAATGAACCCGTATACCACGACCAGGGCCAGAATAACCGCGATAGCCAGGTACACCGGATTGGCGGTCATTGATTCAATAATATTTTCCATTATTTTTGATTGGCTGTTTTGTCAAATCTAACACAGGAAGGAACTTAGGATTCAAGTAAAATATTCTTAGTTTTCAAAATATGCGCCAGATAATCCTGATCATATTTATTACGACCGCCTTTGGACAAATAAAATACCCGGCTGACTCACTGCTGAAATCATCGGAAATTTCTGTATTCAGGAAAGCGGCGTTGGTGCCCATTGCCGGCTGGCAGCGAATCTCATATAATACAGACCTTTTTAATTGCCAATTTTATCCCAGTTGTTCTAATTACGGCGCAGAAGCAATTAAAGAGCATGGCCTAGTTCTGGGATGTGCTGTGGCAGCGGACAGGATCATTCGCTGCAATCCGGCAGCGTTTCATTATCATGTGGAAACACAGGCATTTTTCAATGACGGGGATGGCAGGCTGATCGATTTTGTGGAACCAAAAATATATCAACCCTCTAAAAAATCGCCCGCTGTTGCTGCGGGATTATCCATCGTACCAGGCCTTGGCCGGATCTACGCCGGCAGACTATACGATGGATTATTCAGCTTTCTGACACTTTCACTTTCAGGAAACGCTGCCTACACGGCATCGCAGCAGAAACGGCCAGTTGTCGGGCCGTTATTTACTGCTGTTTTTATGATCGCCTATCTAGGTGAGATCTACGGTGGTTGGCGATCAGCAAAATATTATCAGCCTGCGGTCTTTACTGAAGCGGAATAACACTTTCCCAGTAGCGGGGTTTTTTGTTTTAATGATTCATAATATAAATTAAAAGCAGGATCAA
>DTUG01000031.1 GCA_012964275.1 Fidelibacterota bacterium
TACTAACTATGGAAGTAACTCTAATTACACAACTACATTCGGTTCTCGCGTTAAAAATGCCACTGCCGATCCCTTTAATGGTATTTTAGATGAAATTGCCATTTGGTCCAGTGCATTGTCAACTGATCAAATATCCAATATTTATAATAGTGGTGTTGGGGTGAATGATTTAACCGATGATTATAGTTCTAATCTGATTGGGTATTGGAAATTCGACCAAAACATTAATGATGGTTCTTCCAATTCAAACAATGGCACTTTTTCTGGATCAAGCGGCACCAATAGTTCGGCAACATATGAAGATATTACATCCAGCCTATCTTTACCTTAAATTAATAATTCTTACCCCCGCCAGGTAGCGGGGTTTTTTGTTTGTGGGGGTGGGGGGTAGATTGGAGCATGTCCTTAATAACAGGAAGAGTTCTATGAACAATGATGTATTGGTACGGGAGGTGACACAAGATGATCTCCCCGTGTTATTTGATCAGCAACTGGAACCAGATGCGATTCAGATGGCTTCTTTCCCACCAAGAGAATGGGATGCGTTCTTAACACATTGGACAAATATTCTGGCTGATTGCAACGTTACAAAAAGGACTATTCTTTCTAACGGTCAGGTGGCGGGATACATCTTAGGTTTTGAACAAGATGGTAAAACACACGTTGGTTACTGGCTTGGTAAAAAATACTGGGGACAGGGCATTGCCACCCGGGCACTCAAACAATTCCTGGATCATGTAAAGGTACGTCCCCTTTATGCAAATGTAACGGAAAACCACATCGCTTCAATTAAGGTCCTGAAGAACTGTGGATTCACGATTACGGGCTATAAAAAGGATATTACCAATTCACACAACGAACATTTAAATGAAGTTATTCTGGTTCTTGGATGTGAAAAGGAGAAAAAAGTAAAGTAAATAGCAGACAGCCTCGCTTTAGCGGGGTTTTTTGTTTGTGGATTTAGGTCGGGCTCATAACCTGATTGGACAGGTATTGATCTTAAGCGGTGTTTTTGATTTGTGAGATGATGGGTAGATAAGCTCAGGCACTTTAAAAAATTTACTCCCAACTCGCTGATCCATAACCAACCATGACCGCTCCACCTTCAATAGGTCTCATATCATAATTGGCACCGGTCACTTTTCCATTATTAAAATACTTAGGAAAACAACTACTGCAGGCAGCTTGCCACTCTACTAAACCATTTGGATCTAACTTTGTAACTGCATAGCCTGAAGCCATAAAAAATCCTCCATCATCTGTATGATGAATCCACCCTTTCCCACCACCAACATAATCATCATATTTCTTTCTCCATTCTTCATTCCCTTCTGAGTCCGTTTTAATAAGAGTCGCATAAGGAGGAGGATCAGTCTGACAGAATATAAGAAATCCTCCATCATTCGTTTCAATAACATCAAGGGGGCCACGACTAATTTCAGTCTCTTGGTCCCAGATTTTTCTCCAAATTTCATTCCCTTGATCATCTATTTTTAGTAAAAACGTAGGACTGTAGTTCAAACTATCAATCCTTTTAATGAATCCTGTTACGACCAGATCTTGGCCTGCAGATGTAGCTGCAATCGGATAAAATAGTCCTGGATATTCCTTCTCAGAAATGATATCACCATTAGTGTTATCTAGAATTTTTAACAGCTTAGTAGACCCAGACCAGCCTAGTAACACTAATTGTCCGGAAGCATTTTCTGTGATCTCAGTACCATAAAATTCAGGATATTCCTTACTCCAGATTAATTCGCCTTCTTGATTCATCATAATAATATTGACTCCGATCCTCGATCCAACAGGTGCTAAAAATACGAGATCACCCTGCGTGGTTTTAAATAGTGATATTGATATTGGTAAATGATAGTCTGACACTCCATAATTAGAATAAGTAATCTCTTTTTTCCATTCAATTATTCCTTGGTTATTCAACTTAATAATATCTCTAGTATCCGAGTCATGGGTGTAGCAACAACCGCCCCATTCAATTGCACCTAATTCGCCGATTATCAAATATCCGCCATCTTGAGTAGTTGTTATGGCAGACCCAAGATCCCAAATTCCACCATGAAGATAGTTTTTCCATAGTAGATAACCGTTATCACTTACCGCATAAACCAAAATATCTGCTATATCTTTCGTATTCTGATACTCTTGATCGCATATAGGTGTAAATGAGTAGATCTCATCTTTTATTTTCTCCCAGTGGTATTCTGCGGTTCCATTGTTACTATCATATGAGACTATTATTAAACTATCTGAAGCAATATAAACGATTCCATTGGTAACATCACTTTCTTCATCTGCCATAATTAAAAGCGTATCTGATGACATTTCCATAAGATCAAAAGTTTGAACTGAATAACATTCAACGGTATCATCACAATTATCACCTAAAAAATCAAAAAATGAGATCCCGTTTTCATCAATTATTGTATACTGAATATCTGAACCCGAGCATTGTTTATCCTGATATAAATAAGTCCCATAATATGGCATTATTTCTATATCAGTAGAATTTGTATTACTGCTCCCATTTTCAGAACAGGTTATAAAAAAGATAAAGCCCAGAATAAGAAAGAAAATTTTAAAATTCATCGTAACTGTGCATCGATAATTAGATGTTAAACGCACATGGTAGGATGGATCAGTATTCTCCAGCTACCTGTACTATCTCTTTTGTGTATATATTTTGGATAAATGCAACAATGGCCAGGTTGGAAGCATCCCACTCAACCTGCCACCATGTTGTCTCATAGTTATTTTGCGGCCAGCTCTCGGGCATTTCCCAAGCATAACTTTTTACCACTTCTTCATTCCCTAATGATAATAGTTCACCGCTTAGGCCTGCATTGACCCAGCCCAGGAAAACATCCTGGTGCTGTTTTTCCCCGTTGTATCCTTCGTAGTCGACATTGTCCATGGTCGCAGCGATGAACAGGTATAGTGAGTCGCTTGCACTCATGTCCCTGCTACTGTTAATGGATACCTGGACCGTGATATCCATTCCATCGATCTTTGTTCCTTCAAGGCTCATTTGTAATGGTGTGCTCTCTGCCATAGGCCCAACGGCCATTTCTGGATCTACATTACTATAGTTACCATTTGTATATGTGGTGGGTACACCGCCTATGTTATACCAATCGCCTTCTTCAAAACGAACAAAGCAATAATCATCTTCTCCCATCTCTGAGATACCACGGTGGAACTCATACATGGGATCGCCACGGGAAGGAGAGTAGGTATGGTAATTGATCAGGAACCAATCATCTGTTATACTTGAGCCAACGAAGTTTTCATGGCCGCTATCAAAATAGCTAAGCAATAAACTATCTTTTGCTGGACAATAGGGACACTTTGTCGACCCAACAAATTCGGTCAATACATTTTTGGTCACATTGGAACTTGATCCGCTCCCAACAACGGTCCAATCATCATAAAAGGTATTATTATCATCATCATCCGTTTCGCTACATGAAACAAATAAAATGAATCCGATGATGGCAAGATGGTAAAATGGATTGATTATTTTCATGAAAATTCCTATTCAAAATTGTTCTGTAGACTAAATTTGCCTCATCAAAACCTAATGTAAATATCAAGTTGCCATGAAGAATAAATTAATTTTAATCATCTTTGGTCTGATCATTTTTATAACATGTTCCGATGAGACTGCTGATCCGCAAAAAGACGCAATAGAGAACGAAATCCCAGCGTATTACGGGACCTACCTTTACAGTGACCATGATTGTGGTGGAGCAGACATACAGTATGCGACCATGGATGAGAATGGAATATCTTTTTTTGATTTTCTAGGTGATAATTGCGATGATACCGCGCCCTGTTATGCCATTGATACCTATGAGCTAACCGAAATATCGCAGGATACAATGCTTATAGTGTCCGAGGATGGAAGCAGTATCACGAATGGCGAACTTTATCTGGATGGTGACAGTGCTCTTACACTGACCTATGAAGGGAATAATGGTATAGTATCATATACCTGGGAAAAAATAAAAGATGAGATCTATTCCTTTACACCTGTCTGTGATCAGGAGTATGGGTACACAAAGGATATCGCTGACATGATGGTCTATGCGGTGAGTGATAATGGTACTCTATTGTGGAAAAATTATATTCACGGAGGGATCTGGGACCTTGGATCATCTGTGACGCCGATGCAGGATGGAGGGTATATGGTATTCGGGATCTTTGATGGGATCGAATGGGGAGGATGCTGTTACACTTTGGATTATGGGATAAGAGACCTTATAAAATTGGATAGTGAAGGTCAAGTCGTTTGGGAAAAAGAGATTCAAATTTCCGATGATGGTT
>DTUG01000032.1 GCA_012964275.1 Fidelibacterota bacterium
GAGTATATTTTTATGTACTTATTTCAGGATCAAAAACCATAACAAAAAAATTGGTCCTCACTAAATAGGAAAACTCTCCAGTATAGTTAAACCATTTTTCATTGACCGGTAGGTTAAAATGATCCATTTCAAAACGTACTTTCACTGTATTTCACTAATGCTGATTTGTGCTATAAATCTTGTATGCACAGGTCCAGATTTGCCCGCAAAATGGCCAACCACCGCTTGGGAAGTAACCTCGGCCTCGTCCCAAGGTATGAATTATGATTCACTAGCTGCATTCAGCGCAGAATTGGAAAGTGGCGATCTGGGCTATATCGATGGTATGCTTGTTATACGAAACGGCATGATCATTTTTGAAAAAGAATACACGAATGATTATGATTCTCTGTTCAAGACAACCAATACTGTGCCGGGTAAATACAATTATTATGACCCTAACTGGCATCCCTATTATAATAATACCCGTCTCCACACCATGCAGTCCGTGAGCAAGAGTTTTACAGCCGCAGCAGTAGGTATTGCGGTAAAAAACGGCCAGATCCCCGGGTTAAATGCAAAGATCATGGATTATTTTGATGGATATGAATCTTCCGCGCCGGATCCGAGAAGAAATGCTATGACGATCAGAGATGTACTGACCATGACGACTGGAATCCAGTGGGATGAATCTTCTATGCCCTATACAGACTCTACAAGCAACTGTGTTCAGATGGAAAAAAGTTCGGACTGGATACAATATGTCATTGATCAGCCCATGGCGTTCGGGCCAGGTGAGAAATATGAATATAATAGCGGCGCTACAATGCTGCTCTCATATTTGATCAACAAAACAACTGGACTGGACTTGACTGATTATGTTAAAACAAACTTGTTTGACGTCTTGGGGATAACGGATTACTATTGGAAGCACACGCCCAAAGGGCTTACTGATGCCGAAGGAGGCCTGTATCTAACCCCCAGGGATCTTGCAAAATTCGGGTACTTGTACCTGCACAACGGAAAGTGGGGAAATAAACAGGTCCTGCCAGGAAATTGGGTGGAAATCACCCACGAAAAGCGTGTGGATACAACTTCACCATGGTTTAAATATGGTTTTCAGTGGTGGCTAATGCCTTATGGTGATAACCACACCGCTCTACTTGCTTCTGGGTTGGGGGGTCAGCGTATGATTGTACTACCTGAACTGGATATCGTGGCAGTTTTTACCGGTTGGAATATTTACGAAATGCCCGCTCTGAACTCATGGATGGCAATGAACAAAATGATCAATGCAGCAGATGTAGAAAATGAATCATAACCCTGAACTATTTATTTTGGCTATTTATTTCTCGATTCTTTTGGGGATAGGGTTCTTCGCCTCTAAAAGGATAACCAATATTAGCGATTATTATGTAGGCGGTAAAAAGTTGGGCTACTGGATAGCAGCTCTGTCGGCCCGATCCACGGGTGAATCTGGCTGGCTCTTGATCGGTGTGACTGGAATGGGCGCCCTCATGGGTGTAAGCGCCATGTGGATTGTAGTTGGTGAAATCATTGGTGTCTTTTTTTCCTGGCAATTTATGGCAAAGAAATTCAAGCGTTTGACCGATGAATATAATTCCATTACCATTCCGGATTTTCTGGTTAGTCATTTTCGATCTTCGACACATTTGATCCGCATTCTCGCCGCAACAGCACTATCGTTTTTTGTGGTGATATATATAAGCGCTCAAATTGATATTACAGGAAAGACATTTGAATCATTCCTGGGTTTCAATTATTACACGGGTATTGCAATCGGGTTTGGGATCGTGGTACTGTATATTTTTTCTGGTGGATTTTTAGCGGTGGCCTGGTCAGATTTTTTCCAGGGATCCCTAATGTTTGTAGGCTTACTAGTCCTGCCTATCGTTGCTTATTTCAGTTTATCGTCTGATGCATCTATAATTAATGGCTTGTATGCGCTTGATCCAGCATTATTAAATATTTGGGGTCCTGGTGGTTTCACTTGGCTCAATTTTGCAACTGTTGCTGGTCTGGTATCTATCGGGATCGGATTTATGGGATCCCCCCAGGTTTATGTACGATTCATTGCCATTGAAAGTGAAGATGAAGTGGAAAAAGGTAAATGGGTCGCCATTTTTTATACACTGCTAACGGATACGGCGGCAGTCATGATTGGTATTCTAGGTAGGTATATGCTGACCAAGACCGGCCAAGATCCTGAAGCTGTTCTAGGAACCGCTGGTGAAAATGTTTTGGCCATGCTTCTGAATCAGGTTATGCCCATGGTTATTATTGGTGTATATATCGCTGCGGTATTATCAGCAGTCATGTCTACAGTTGATTCGTTACTAGTTGTCGCTTCAAGTGCGGTAACACGGGATTTTTATCAGCAGATAATTCATCCTGAAATAGATGAAAAATGGCTAATGAGCCTTTCAAAAAAGGTTACCTTGAGTTTGGCACTGTTAGCATTGGGTGTTGCTTTGACTGTATCGATCCTGTCACCTGACAGGACTATTTTCTGGTTTGTTATATTTGGCTGGTCTGGGATCGCAGCTACCTTCTGCCCGGTTATAATATTATCTTTATTCTGGCCGGGCTATACGGAAAAGGGTGCCATTGCTTCCATGGTAACAGGTTTTCTTTGCGTTCCAATATTTAAGTTTGTTGTACCGGCGATAGACGGCGTAGGCATTTACTTTGATAAATTGGATGTGATGCTACCGTCAGTACTGTTGGCTATGAGCGCCGGGTATATTGTAAGTAAGACAACCAACGGCTAAACTGACGTTCCCA
Source organism: Fidelibacterota bacterium (assembly GCA_012964275.1). Taxonomy (GTDB): domain Bacteria; phylum Fidelibacterota; class Marinisomatia; order Marinisomatales; family UBA1611; genus UBA1611. Next base: position 2,785 of record DTUG01000032.1, read on the forward strand.
AAAACATTGGCCCACCTGACCAAGGACCTATTAACTATTTACTGCCAGAAAAACCAATTTTTGGATCATCCATCAGAGTGCTTATCCATTCTGTCTTCTCAAAATTCGACAGGGCAATCTTGATGGTCATAGTCAGTGGTACGGAAAGCACCATTCCTATCGGTCCAAAAACCCATCCCCAAAAAATGAGGGATAAAATCACCAGAAGGGTGGAAATCCCCAGTCCCTTGCCCATGAATCGGGGTTCCAGGAAGCTGCCGATAGCAAGATTTATTACTATGTAGCCAATACCTGTAAGAAAGGCTGAAAAGAATCCCATTTGGATCAGCGCCAACAATGTCGGGGGTACTGCTGCAATAATGGATCCTATGGTAGGCACATAGTTAAAGAGAAATGTTAAAAATCCCCAAAGAAGTGGATAATCTACACCAATTATCGAAAGCCAGATCGTTGCAACTATTCCTGTGGCAAGACTGGTTCCAGTTTTAATCAACATATAGCGTTTGACAGTTTTGGAAAATGAATCAATTTGATCAATCTTCTCCTTTTTGCCACCAAATATCTGCGAGAGCTTATGATTAAATATCGTGCCTTCGAGCAGCATAAATACAACCATCAGAAGAATCAAGAGGGCATTGCTTAGAACGCTACCAAGGCCGGAGAGAATGGTAGATGTAAGCGACATGGCCGCACCGGGGTCAAAACGTTCCAGGATAGCCTGCCCTGATAGGGCTATACCTTTCTCCTCCAGAAAAGCAAAAAAGTTTGCAGCATTATCCTGTAACAGCTTCTGGTAATTTGGAAGATTACTAGTAAAATCATTCAAAGATGTACCCAGAAGGCTTGTAATACCAAAACCCACCGCAATAATTGCAAATATGACTAAAAGGATTGAAAAACCAGTGTGAATTCCTCTGGCACGCAGGGAAACCACCAGCGGATGACTGATCACGGCAATGAAAACAGATAACATGAAAGGGATCAGTATATCCTGGGCGGCACGCATTCCTGCTATAACTATTATAAACGCGGCAAATGTGAAAAGAAATTGCTGTACCTTGCCTGATCCGCTATTTAATGTATTATCCATATCCCCTATTTTATGAATATTCAATAATAAATAGTAATTCTTCTAGTCTGTATGTTTGTTGCGGGTATCACCATTATTCATCGTGCAAATGGCCATGTTCTGGGGACCATACCTTTCCCGGTGCTAGATCATCAGGCGGTTGCAGTTTCGGTTCCTTTAACCCCAAACTGGGGCTTGTAGCCGCAGGAATCGAAGGTGAATTATGCCAATGACCATGCTCACTTGACCATACCTTCCCCGGTGGTGTCTCACCAGGTGGTTGCAGTCTCGGTTCCTTTAATCCCAAACTGGGGCTTGTAGTCGCAGGAATCGAAGGGGAATCATGCCAGTGGTCATGTTCGGCTGACCACACCTTTCCCGGCGGGGCAGAACCAGAAAGGGTTGTTAATCCATTTGGCGCTTGCGGAATTAAAGAATTAGGGGATGAACTATTCGCGGTTATTGCAGGTTCGGGTTCATAAAA
>DTUG01000033.1 GCA_012964275.1 Fidelibacterota bacterium
TTTGGCTCGTAAACCAAAGCACCCTGGTCAAAGCCTATAACATATTGAAGATTGTCTGAAGAAATGAGGTCGGAAAAAGCTTCTTCTATATTTAATTCGTAATCAGGATAATATGAAATTAGGTTCAAACCCGCTGATAATGAGACTGATGCATCAGCAGATACTTTACCCCTGAAGTATATCTTATCGGCAGACTCTGTCACTTTAATATAGTAACCATCCTTGCTGCTTAGAGTACCCAGTGTGGAATAAGGATCATCAGGACTGTAATAACCCTTCGGACCTGAAACATATAATAATTGATCGTTATTGATTAAAGTACCCAATATATCTTTCGGGCGAGATTTTACACCCTCGAATGGAACAGAGATTAGATTCCAACCCTCATTTAACGATATGTCATAGGCGACAGAAAGACTGTCCTGAGTAAATGAAAGACTGGGCCATACACTCGTTTTAGGAGCAAATCCAGCCCAAAAAAGAAAGATATCAGTCGGAATTCCATCTTTAATCAACTTTTCTTTACTATAAAAAGATAAACTATCCCCTTGAACTGATGTGCCCAATGCAAAAGAATGCTCTCCGCCTGATTGAATAACATTACTCAGATCCAACGAAAGAATGGAATCTGGTACGAGAGATATAAGTGTGTCAATTGGAGTTAGAAGACTGTGGTCAATAACACCAATATTGTCATTTCCGAACGATTCATTCCACCCTTTGTAATCATATTTGTACAATATCACTCCGCTATTTAGAGAATGGGTTTTTTCAGGAACAAGATTAAGATTAATTTTATAGCTTTTATTGACTGATGATGGAATATCAAATCTTAAAAAAGCAAGATTCTTATTTGATATAATTAAATTTTTTGTCTGGATCGGATTAAGGGTACTAGCTGCGACCGTTATATCAACTGAACGATCATTTAATGGATGTACTTTGTCTTCTACTGTAAAAGTCCAGTTTCCACCGCTGATGCCATCTACCGTTACGGACCAGTTATAAGTTTGTCCAGGTAAAAAATTTCCAAATAGTACATTATTTGGATAATCAAAATTTGCTGTCTGGTTTACACCGGGACCGCTTACCGTAACTGTAGCCGTTGTTCCTGAATAATCTTTCTTGTAGGGATAATTCCATGCCAGGCCATATTCCATTGAAACATCTCGAGCTCCATCTCTGGGTATGGGAACGCTGGGGTAGGCATAGCGGAAGCCTGGGATCCAATAAACAGAATCACCATACTCATATGCGCCAATATCTGGAGCTGAGCCTATATATTTTCTATTTTGTCCCGGATATAATGGCGGATGATTAAAATCTATGTCCTGCCCATCGTTGACACCAGGGATTACAACTCCAGCATCAATTAGAAGTGAGCCTTTTTTCGGACGGAAATCATAATTTTGAATATGGTCGTTATACCACGGATTTTCACCAAACATTTCCACGAGTTGTTCGTCAGATCTTCCGCGATTATTAATAAATGGGGCTTCAAGCTCTAAATGTGGAAAAGCATATGATAATGTTCTATTATCTGTAGGAAATACCCTACCATACCATATCCCTGAAGTATTAAGTAAGAATTCAGGGCTAGACAAGAATGCTGCCCCATTAGTTACCGCTGGATCACCACAATCTGGTGAATTACATTCGAAAGACCACCCTGCTAAACTATTGAGTATTTCAGTGTTAAAGTTCCCTTTGTTGTTGAATTGGTCTCGGCCTGAAAAATTAGTCGTTAAACTATCTCTTTCATCACTTCCATGCTCCCCACAATACTTAATGCTGGGTAATGATATATCATGTTTATAACTATCATATCCCATAATGTGATATAGCTTATGCTTATCACCTTTTAATCGGTATCCTCTTTTTTGCCCAGCTGAGATGACATTATGAATCATACCGTCATGCCCTGCACACCAACTATCAAAACGAATTCCATTCCTATTTCCATTGAATATCCAACTAAAACGAGTAGTAGACTTTATTGTATTACCAGTGGTCCTCTGAATTGCTCCAGCATCAGTATTCATATATTGATTTTCAATTCTTACATATTCCATTAACCCACGTAAGCCAGGATTGAGACCGCCGTTGCGAACATGATTTACTGTAATATATCTCCAAGTACTAGGCCCGATATTATTGTCGTTGACCCAGTCAAGCTTATCACATTGCCTGCAATTATCAGCTGTTGAGGGAGAAAATGTAGTATTGACAAACCAATCGTTATATTGGAATAATACATTCTCTACAAGTGGATATAGTACACCCTTCATTATAAAGGGATGAGCATCAACAACATATTGAAATATGCAATTTCTAAAGGTATTGTTTCTACCGGCATGAAAAACATTACCCCTCCAATTCCAATATAAACCAAGTTCGTAGTGCCTTAAACCCACTTCCCAGCTATGAGAAAATTTTGAGTCTTCTATTGTAATATAACTTGAATGGTCAAAATAAATTGCACCTGCAAAAAAATGGATGTTTTTAAATACAAGATTATCCGAATATGCAAAATCTAGGATGTTTGATCTCACGCGCACTCGAACATTTGTCGGATTGGGCATATTATTGCCTGGATAAAGATATAATGTATTTGTTTGCGGGTCGAATGACCACTCTTCGAGCGTATCTAAATTTGCTAAGTCACCGGGATTATATATAGGCATTGTTCTCAGTGGGTATTCATAAGGTGCAGTGTAGTCTATTGACCAAATAGTCCCTGGCTCTGGATTATCAGGGTTTCCTGTTGTTGGATCCGTGGGATTTTTGAAATTGACCGGCATTGCGGGTATCATGAACCTATCATCAACCCAGACACCATAGATACTATCTACTTTTGATCCAGCTTGATATGAAATATCATGCATATCTAATACCGCTTTATAAATACTATGACCATTGAGATTGTAGGACTCCCAATTAGCCTTGGCTGAAACTGTGCCATCCAGGATTACATTAGCATTTTCGCCTTCTATGGTTATTTGGGGTCCTTCTGTTTCATTAGACGAATTCAGTTCGTTACGAAACAACAATTCAGGATAGCGTCCTTCCATTATTTTAATGTTATCTCCCGCCTGAACATGATCTAAGGCATTGTTAATTGTTAGATACGGACAATTAAAAGTACCATCAGGAGATGGACAAGTATTTGAATAGTATCTTTGGCGAATTTCTGCGTGCTTAATAGTTGCATGATTAGTGTTTGATGTACGATCAATAAGTTTCCATTCATTATTGGTTTCCATTGGATAGTAGGCAACAAGGCCCGATTCATTACCAACTAGAGTATCATTCATCACTGATTGAATTTCTGCTCCAGTCCTGGCCAAGCTCCAAACTCTGATCTCGTCAATTTTACCCCGCAACCTTTTTCCAATGACAGTTAACGGTTTTTGAATTGGTGTCATGTCTTTCGCTATATCAGTACTATCAACCACCACACCATCAACATATAATTTTGAATCTGTTCCATTAAATGTGTACGCGACATGATGCCAATTATCATCAGATCGTACATTCTTAACGGTACGTCTTTTATGATCACTGCCTGTTCCAAATCCATATCTAATGGATAATTCACTATTAAAAGTGATCATTGGGGGACTATTAATATTTCCTGAAGCAGGATTACTTTCATCTCCAATAATTGTTTTGTGCATAGGTAAGGAATCGGAATAAACCCAAGCTTCAAGTGTAAATGCATTACCTAGAATTGGGAAGGTCTCAGGCAAAAATATTCTATCACTTGGATCCTTGGGTATATAACCATCAAAACCCCCATGATAATCAAATACATCGAAAAACGCATAGTTATCGATCTGATATTGTGACAAAGCTTTGTTGTCAACAATTAACTCACTTCCAATCAATAGAAGTGGGTTAATAAATAATAATAGAGTTTTTCTCATCGATTGATTTTTCATTCAACTTTATCTGACTGGACACTGACTCCTTGTAAGTCAATTCTATTCCCCAAGAGAAAGGCCCTCATGCTGTTTTCAAAATATAATAAATATAACCTCATGGAGGTCGGTCTTATTCATCCCGACCGTCCCCCCGTTCGTTTTCGGGTTTCGGTTGAAAAGTTCGGTTGAGAAGCATAATGTTGAAAAAAGTATGTGGGGTGTAATAAGGTATGGGGCGTAGGTAAGGGGCGACATACCCCCCGTTGTCCCAATTCTAAGTCCCGTTGTCCCAATTTGTTGTCCTAATTGTATCATTATCTTGCTTTGTCTTGCTTCAATCCGCAAGATACAATGAGTTTCAGTTTGTATCAAGCAACGAGGTGGTTGTTTCTCTATA
>DTUG01000034.1 GCA_012964275.1 Fidelibacterota bacterium
GACCGACGAGACTCGAACTCGCGACCTCCGGCTTGACAGGCCGGCGTTCTAACCAGCTGAACTACGATCCCGGATTATCGTTTGACTCCGGTTTTTGCTCCTTATAGATCAAGGCCGCCGGAATTAAAATCATATACCCAATAAAGAGCATGATTGGCGCTACCGTAAGGCTTTGAAAACTGTAGGTATCACCGCTGGCCATGACAATATATCCCAGGATAATGAATAATATCCCCGCACTGAAAAGCATGTAATTGGTTTGCGAAAAGGACCAGGTTTCGAACAATTTTCCTGAGGATATCTCATCGCCATTGTGAAACAGTTTGTTCATAGCGGCGGGAAAATTACGGTTTAACACATGCCCACCAAAGCCATTTTTGTTCGGAAATCATGCCCTTTTTTGCAATTTGACTTAGTTTTCAAACGGAGTCTAAATTCGGCCCCCGAAAATGAGAATAAATTTGACCACAAGTCCGTTTATCCTCTATGGAGCGGGGGCCATTATTACCAGTATTGCTACGCTCGTAGTTCTGATTCTATATTGGCCGCAAAATCATTCATCAGAAGTAATTAAAGTCACCATCAAACAAGGGGAAACATTGTCTGATATATCCAAGAGTCTCGTAGAACAAGGTGTCGTATCAAATCAGCGCATGTTTCAGTGGGCAGTTCAGCTCAGGGGATTGGAAACCAGTATTCCGGCAGGCACCTTTCGCCTGCAGGATGCGAAAACCAATGATAAAATTATTCAACAATTGGTAAATGGTGCTCCAGAATTAAAGAAAGTGACCATTATTGAGGGCTGGACTCTACGTCAGCTTGCTAAACATTTGAGTGCGGAAATGGAATTCAGTACTGAAGAAATTTTGGGGTTATCTCAGGATGATGAATTTATACTTTCTCTTGGGATTCCGGGCAACAATCTGGATGGCTACCTTTATCCTGATACCTATTATTTTTTTGAAGGTGATGGGCCAAAATCAGTGCTAACCAGAATGGTTAAGGAATATAAGAAATTCTGGACGGATGAAAAATATTCTAAAGCCCGGGCACTGGAAATGTCTGAGCAGGAGATAGTTACCCTGGCTTCCATTATCGAAGGAGAAGCTATTTATGACGATGAAAGGCCAATCATTTCTGCGGTGTATCACAACCGTTTGAAAAAGGGTATGAAACTTCAGGCTGACCCAACTATACAATATATTATTGAGGATGGCCCGCGACGGTTGCTGAATAAGGATCTGAAGATGGATTCACCGTACAACACCTATCTTTATAATGGGCTTCCTCTTGGACCGATCAATTCTCCGGGATACAAATCGCTTCAGGCGGCACTTTATCCGGCGGACAATAATTATTTGTATTTCGTTGCCAAAGGGGATGGGTATCATACTTTTTCAAACACGGAAAGAGAACATAAGCGAGCCAAACGAGCCTTTCAGAAGGTACGCCACAAGGTTCATCGCAAACAGCGCAGCAAATGAGCCTGAAATCCCTAAATTCCATTCAGCGGGCTGCTGTTGAAGCAGTTGACGGTCCAGTCTTGATTTTTGCCGGTGCCGGTAGCGGAAAGACCCGTGTTCTGACCCATAAGTTGTATTATCTAGTTCGAGAAGGACTATTTGAACCGGAAGAGATCCTGGCGGTTACCTTTACAAATAAGGCTGCTGAGGAAATGAAATCCAGGGTGAAGAAACTCCTGAAACGCAAGACACTGCCCCTGTCCATTGGTACATTTCATTCTATCTGTGCCCGTCTTTTGCGAGAAGATATAAAAACGATTGGATTCAGCCAGAATTTTGCAATTTATGACGTAAAAGACCAATTAGATCTCATCAAGGTTCTGATTGCCGAACTAAATAATTCGAAAAATTTATCAACTCCTAACCAGATTCGTACCCAGATCAGTTTTTTTAAGAATAAGATGATTACGCCTGATATGCAGGCACGGAAGGCTCGTACGATTTTGGAAAAATATATCGTGGATATTTATCGTGCCTATCAAAAAGCGCTTAAAGTAAATGATGCCCTGGATTTTGATGACCTGCTTCTGTATCCACTAGAAATTTTTAACAAGAAACCGACTATACTGAGAAAATACCAGAAAAAATGGAAATACATCCTGGTGGATGAATACCAGGATACAAATCGTCCCCAATTCCATTTTTTAACCCGGTTAGCAGAAAAACATCAGAATATTTGTGTAGTTGGTGATGACGATCAATCCATTTATGGTTGGCGAGGCGCTGAAATTTCCAACATTCTTGATTTCGAAAAATTCTTTTCCAGCTGCCGTGTTTTTACCTTAGAGAAAAATTATCGGTCAACCCAGCAGATTCTTGATGCGGCTATATCGGTTGTTATGAACAATGATCGACGGTCTGAAAAAAATCTTATTGCTACCGGTGGCTCTGGTGAATCGATTGGTCTGATGGAAACAGTAGATGAACAGGAAGAAGCCAGCGCTATTGTATCGGCTTTAGAAAAAGAGATCAAGCTTAACAAAAGAACATTTAGCGAATTTGCGGTGTTATATCGAACGAATGCCCAATCTCGGGCTCTGGAGGATAGTTTCAGGCGCATAGGCATTCCTTACAACATTATTGGGGGGATGAGGTTTTATGAGCGGAAAGAGGTCAAGAATGTTCTGGCATATCTGCGGTTGGTTGTGAATCTTAAGGATACGATCACCATGCGCCGTGTGGTGAATTTTCCGGCTCGCGGTATCGGTGCAAAAACTCTGGATAAATGCGTTGAACAGGCAAGAAAAGATAAAATTGAATTGTTTGATGTGCTGAAGAATCCTCATAAAATGCAAATTCGTGGCAAACAGGCAGAAGCATTATCAAAATTTTATGAATTAATAAAAAAATACCACGATCTGCGGGAAAAACTCAGTGCCAGCGAGCTGGCCCGCAGTTTGATAGAAGAAGCGGGTGTTCTGAAGCATTTCAAGGAGTCAGCTGATCCTGAAGCACGGGAACGATTTGATAATGTTGCTGAGCTGCTCACTAGTATCGAAGAATTCTGTATCCGTGAACCTGATGCAACACTAAGCCGTTTTCTTGAGGATGTATCCCTTTTGACCGATATTGATCATTGGAACGATTCTGATAACCGTGTTGCGTTTATGACAGTCCACTCTTCGAAAGGACTGGAATTCCCAGTGGTGTTTTTATCGGGAATGGATGATGGATTATTTCCGCTCTATAATTCCCTGGATAGTAAAGATGAACTTGAAGAAGAAAGGCGATTATTTTATGTTGCCCTGACTCGTGCAGCAGAGCGGGTGTTCCTTCTTTATTCTACTAATAGAAGGCGTATGGGTGCGGAGAATGTTTCCGGAATTCCCAGCAGGTTTATCAGTGAAATACCGGAAGATTATCTGGAGCGGATCGATTTTTCTTCAGCGGTGACCCGCAAATTTGTTAGTGGGAAACGTCAGCAGGATACCCGTACGGAATTGATTCGTACTATAACTACCTTTGATGATTTTGAGGTAGGTGATATGGTGAAGCATTCCATATTTGGTGTGGGTAAAATCATGGCCCTAAGCGGGAGTGGTGAAAACCAGCGGGTTGGTGTTGTATTCAAGGATGGTACCCGGAAAAAGCTGATCGTTAAATACGCTAATCTGAAAAAAATAACCGGTTGATCTATACCTTATATTTGTCCTGTACAAATACTGTTTATTCATAGTATTTTTTAATGAGACTCATTCTCAATATAAGTAATTATGACACGTTCAAAATCACTTTTAATAAATATTCTTCGAAATGAGGGTCTAAGGTATACATCCCAGCGCCGAGCGGTTTGGAATGAATTGAAATCCTCTGCAGATCACCGAGATGCCGAAGATATTTATCTTTGCCTGCGCCGGAAAAAAATTCGTGTATCCAGGGCGACAGTTTACCGAACCATCGATGTTTTAGTTAAGAATAATCTGGTCCGGAAAATGGAACTGGGAGATGGTCGGGCGTTATATGAACCAAGGATTGGAAATGAGCACCATGACCACATAATTTGTCTGGAAACGGGTAAGATCACTGAGTTTTATAATGAGGATTTGGAGCAGCTGCAGGAAAAAATTGTTAAACAGCGCGGCTATGAATTGGTCCGCCATGTTCATCAATTATTCGTTCGCCCGTTAAAAAAATAGATCGATGTTCCTTACGGATTTAGAACCATCCCAAATCGGGAGAATTGTCTTTTTTAAGGGCAGTGATGAATTTCAGGTCAGGTTGACTGAAATGGGATTTAAACCAGAGCAAAAAATTCGTTTGATTCGTAAAATGGCTTTTAACGGTCCAATACAGGTGCGTATTAGAAACAGCACAGTATCCCTGCGTTATGAGGATGCTGCCTGCATCCATATTGAATTAAATGAATAATCATACTCCACTTGTTGCCCTCATCGGTAATCCTAATGCCGGGAAAACAGCTCTGTTTAATGCCTTAACTGGATTAAATCATAAGGTGTCCAATTACCCTGGAGTCACCGTTGAACGAAGGGTTGGAAAAGCCCAAATTGAGGGTGCCATGGTGAATATTATGGATTTGCCAGGTACCTACAGCCTTATTCCCGAATCTCAGGATGAAGCAATTGTGGCGGATGAGGTTAATAAGTGGTCCCGGATGGTTGAGAAGCCGGTATGTATTATTTCGGTTGTTGATTCTACAAACCTGAACCGTAATCTGTACTTGACCAGCCAACTTTTAGATCTGGGTATACCGGTCCTGGTTGCCTTGAATATGACGGACTTGGCACGAAAAAAATCTTTGAATATTGATACAGCTGAACTGCAGAAAAAGTTAGGGTGTTCTGTAGTTGTCCCGGTTGCAGCGCGGTTGGAAGAGGGTATTGATGATCTGAAGAATGCAGTCAAAACTATTCTGGACAAAAAACCTCTAAATAAATATAGTAAAATGGTACCATTACCAGAACCGATTCGGAAGGCCATACAGCCGGTAAGTGACTGGTTCAGGAAACAAAAACATTTTCATTCCCGTATGGCGCAGGCTCAGGCACTTCGCGTTGTGTCATCGAATAATAATGGGCAATTTGAGGAAGATGGTTTATCGACGCTGATAGAAACAGCACGGCGAACAGTAGATAATCTGGGATTTCCACATTCTACCCTTGAAGCTACCATTCGTTATCATTGGCTAGACCAGGTTGTGCCACCGACGGACATAAACATAAAAACTAAAACTCGGAGTGAACGCATCGATAATATATTGACCCATCCTGTGCTCGGGCCCGTCATATTCATTGGGATATTAGCCTTTATTTTTCAATCGGTTTTTACCTGGGCCACGGTTCCCATGGACTGGATCAATAATGGTATAAGCATGTTTGGAGATAGTGTATCCGGATTGCTCCCAGCAGGTATTGTCAGAGATTTAACTGTGGAGGGGATCATTGGAGGTGCCGGGGCAATACTGGTTTTTTTACCCCAGATCCTAATCCTTATTTTTTTTCTCGCTCTTCTGGAAGATTCCGGCTATATGGCTCGACTTGCCGTTATGATGGATAAAGCAATGACCATGGTTGGTCTTCATGGCCGCTCCGTCTTGCCTTTGATGATCGGCTATGCTTGTGCAATTCCAGGTATCATGTCTACCAGGACGATTAACAGTTGGCGGGAAAGACTGGTTACCATATTGGTTACGCCGCTTATGAGTTGCAGTGCCCGCATACCGGTCTATGCGTTAATGATCGGTGCTTTTGTACCGGCGAAACAAGTTTGGGGCTTTTTTGGTTTACAGGGCTTAACCCTGGTCCTGATGTATTTTTTAGGTACGGCAACTGCGTTGGTTTTATCCCTTTTATTCAGCCGCTGGATCAAAGCTGATCATAATAAATCATTCATTATGGAACTGCCGCCTTATCGGGTACCCATGATGAAATCTATTTTAAGACAGGTCTATACTCGTGGTAAGGTATTTATTACCGATGCCGGTAAGATCATTATGGTGATATCCATTTGTTTATGGTTTTTAGCATCCTTTCCTCGAAATGAAACAGATAACCGGACAAACTCGGATATAACATACAGCTATGCTTCCAAAATTGGACATATGATCGAACCAGTTATCCAACCTCTGGGGTTTGATTGGAAAATCGGCATCGGTTTGGTTACGTCATTTGCTGCCCGGGAAGTCATGGTGAGCACTATGGCAACAATCTATAATGTTGAAGGTGAAGGCGACAAAATAATATCACTTACTGATGCCTTAAAAAATGATGTTGATCCAGTAAGCGGAAAACATGTTTACACACCACTGGTGGCTCTGTCGCTGATGGTGTTCTATGTATATGCAGCCCAGTGCATGGCTACATTTGCTGTTGTGCGACGGGAAACGAATTCCTGGAAATGGCCCCTGTTTATGATCGTTTATATGACCGGACTGGCCTATTTTGCGTCGTTAATTGTTTATCAGGGCGGGTTGTGGCTGGGATTTGCCTGATTCTATATCAGAGGTCAGATGTATCAATGAACTGATTTCAGTTGATAATAGTATTAGATAGCTTAGAACAGTGTTTTTTCCATTTTCAATAATCCTATCCCTGTAGTTCCCGATTCATTATACCCGTATTTTAAATATAATGATTTTGCTGGTTCATTTTTTTGAACTGTATTTAAAGTAATTCGGCTGATCCCTTTTCCTTGAAGGATATTTTCAACATGGACTAATAGTCTTTCTGCATGTCCTTGCCGGCGATGGGATGGATCAATGATCAAGTGGAACAAGTGAGCTGAAATGGATTCCATTTCTGTTTTTACACTGATATGTCCAATGATCCACCTATGATATTTTATGGTGTAAGTAGTAATTCCATGCTGATGGTATGAAAGATTAACCCAGTTTTTAATCCGAAATGGAAACCTCATCCGGGGGTCAGTGAACTGTAGAGTTTTCGGATCTTTAAACCAATTGGTTAGACAGGCTTCAAGAATCCGGCGGTCTTCCGTGTTTTGATAGGAGACGGTTTCAATTCGATATGCTGTATCGTTCATAGGGAAATTTACCCTTGTTTCCGTTCTTGACTGGAGTGGGTTGATGGCTGAAAATTCATAACTAATGAAACCATTGACACCTATTACCAAATTCAAAGAAGGCCTATCCATTCAGGGTTTTTATCTTTGTACGGAAAAATACCAGCGCCATACCCGCAACGGTGACCTTTATCTGGACCTGGTGTTACGAGACCTAACTGGTCATTTACCCGCTAAGATATGGGATAAAGTCGCAGAGTTAAATGATTTTTTCAGCGCCGGGGATGCTGTGGCTGTTTCAGGAGTTGTGGAGTTTTACCAGGAACGACCACAGTTGATTGTCAAAAAGATAAAAAAAGCCACAGTGCAGAATTATGGTCGCTATGGTTTTGATCCTGCTCTAGTTGTCCCTTCTTCAAAAAAAGATCCCCAGAAAATGTGGAGTGAGATCACAGATATCATTAAAAAAATGAAGAACCCATTTCTGCAAAAACTTGTTTCAGGTCTGTATAAAAAGCACAAGAAACTGCTCATGGTTCACCCGGCCTCTGTCACAATGCACCATAATTTTCGGTCAGGATTTATGGAGCATAACTTATCTATGGCTCGAATCGCAAAGAAAATTTCGCCGGAATACAAGGTAGATCGAGACCTATTGCTTGCGGGAGTATTGTTGCATGATATTGGAAAACTGAGGGAGATCAATTCTGAATACACGGCGGATTTTACTGATGAAGGGAATTTAATTGGCCATATCGCCCTTGGCCGGGATATGGTTAGCGAAGCAATCGCCAAAATAAAGAATTTTCCTGATGCTTTAGCAATGAAGGTAGAACATATGATTCTTTCACACCAGGGACGGTATGATTGGCAGTCACCCAAAAAACCTAAATTCCGGGAAGCACTGCTGGTCCATCTTATTGATAACCTGGACGCTAAAATGAATCTGATGGAAATGGCTTTGGAAGATGATCAGCAAGAAGGTCGGTTTACCACTCGCCATAACTATTTTAGAATACCCCTTCTGAAAGACGATGAACCTGAATAATTTAGTCCAAGCTGCAATATTTGCTGCTTTATCCATTGGGCTGGGTTTTATGTTTATGATGGTTCCAAATGTAGAATTCATTTCTGTAACTGTCTTTCTTTCTGGTTTAACTCTGGGTGGAATTTGGGGTACTTTAGTTGGCGGGACAGTTATGCTTATCCATTCCACTATGAACCCGTTAGGCTCAGGACTTATATATTTTCCGTTGCTTGTTGGACAGATATTTGCCATGGCTATTATTGGGATGATGGGTTCGCTAACAGCACGATTGTTCCGTTTGCAGATTTCTTCTGGAATTCTGGTGGGGTTAGCTGGTTTTTGCGGATTGATTGTCTCACTATTTTATGACATTGTCACCACCCTTGCTTATCCCATCAGCGCTGGCTATTCTTGGAAAGAGACGGTTGCGTATGCTATTTCCGGATTGTTCTTCACAACCATGCACTTGGTTTCAAATGCCGCCATTTTTGGGGTCGTAGTTCCACAATATTTAAGAAAACTAAATCATTAGAATGTTTCGAGTTTTGTTTTGGTTGATTGTCGGGTTTCTATTTAGCCAGGAAAAAACGATCATGCCTTATGATTGGTCCGGTCATCAGGGTTATGTGAATATATATGGCAAGTATATGTGGAATCAGGATTGGACCTCCGGACCTTTCTTTTTTGATGGGACTTTTGCCAGTTACCCATCTCTTTTTGGTCCGGAGATAGAGTCAGGTTTTATTAAATCTAATCCAGATTCACTCACATTGGATACTAATACCGTCACGTCCTATTTTGATTACGTTCAAGGTGATTATTATCTGGACAAACTTGCCATAGCCGCTGAATATACAGGGAATGGTCGCTATTGTCATCTTCATGGTTTTAAACGGACTTACGCGGGTGCCTACAATCAATATACTCCGCTAAACACCGCGCCAAGACCGATTCAACATACCTATACTGCACATTATGTTTCAAAAAAAGATCAGGATGAGGCGAGTGTTGCCATCGGGTATTTCAACACCAATTCCGGATTGCCGGATACGGTGGGAAAAAGTTTGATTGATTCAAGAATTACCTCGTCTAATCTGTATTGGAACCATAGTGCAGAACCATTCTTTTTCAAATTAGAAGGAAATAATTTTCTCCAACGCTATAATACGGATCATTCAATGGCCCTCACAAACCGGGTACGTTATTTGACCCGATCCAGATATCATGGTTCCTTCAACTGGAAACATGATGAAAATATGACCCTATCGTTTAATGTAACTGCTAATGGTCGAGTACTGCGGGATACCTTATTCAAAGCCATGACCTGGAATGAACTTGTATTGGCGGGTAATTATTCATTTCTTTCCTTGAAAACTGGGATAGTGAGAACACGAGATCAGACTCAATGGGTCGCAAAAGGATCAGCAAATTTCCAATGGCGTGACCTGTCAATAACTGCCCAGTTGGATCGTGATGTTGTTCCAGTACATGTTTCATTAACAGATTCACTGGCACTTGAAACTTGGGATCGATTGGGGATATCAGGGCAATGGAACCTGTCAAAATTATCTTTCACGGCGTGGATATTTAGGAATCAATATTCCCGCGATTTGAACTTGGGTAATAGTTATCCCCCTAAATCTGGATCAAATATTTGGATCGCCGGAGATTTAGCGGCCAAACTAAAGGAAACATGGTTCCTGTCCATTCAATATGAACACCAGGGATTAAACGGTTTCATTTCTGATGGAATTGGGGATAGGATAAACATCAAGATTCTTGGTCAGCATAAATTGTTTAAAGGTAATCTCAACCTTTCAACATCATTATCATTGCATGGCTGGCTAAATCGGGAATACCATTCCGTTATACATCCGGTTGAATTCTATCCGGTCAACTGGACAAGTGATGATGACTTAATGGATAAATGGTTTGTCAATCTGTTCATAATAGCTCAGGTCAGGTCTTTTATGCTGAAGTATGAACTGCACAATGTTGCGCAGATCTTGAACAGTTTTAGTTTTATTGATCTGGGTACTTCAGATTTTACATTAGATGTGAACCCTTTTTTCCCGCCCAATCGACGATTGGCATCCCTATCGCTGGAATGGCACTTTATAGACTAGACTATTAGAATCCCAGTTCAATTCCCAATTTAATTCTGCGGCCTGGTTCCGGGTAACCAGGGAAAAAAGCTGTATTCTGATCCAGGACATTCTGAATAATAAAGTGCACTGTTAACTGTTGGGCTCCCAGTGGGAAAATGCAGTGTAATCCAATATTGACGTCAAAGAATCTATTTAGAGTAAGATTGACTGGTTCCCAAATTTTATTGTACCCTTGGTAGGTACGTTTTCCCGTATACTGGCCCTGGAATTCTAAAGCGAAGTTCTCTCTAGCATAATCAATGAGAATATTTGCTGAAGATTCAGGCACATATTGTAAAGTTTTTCTGGTATTCATATCGATTGCTTTGGTATGTGTCACATGCCCGGATATTGATAGACCGGCAAATCTTGTCGGTATGGAGACAGACATGATCATATTTTTTCGCTCTGATTCATCTATGTTTTGGGGTTTCCAGATATAATTTTCATCTGCAGACCAGGTGATCAAATTATGGCTATGCCTTTTCCGGTATTCAATGGAGAAATTGGTTTTTGACCTGAAATTATTTTCCCAACGGATAATCTGATATTGGTTGCGTTCAATTTTAAGATCGGGATTGCCTTCACTATAAGAGTCAGCCGGCCAGTAAAGATCATTAAACGTTGGAGCATGAAATCCTGTCCCAAATGACAGGATTAACTTACCCGGGATTGAAGAATTCATGGATGAGGTCAGGTCATATGTTTTCCCTTGGAAATCACCCAACATGTCAATTCGGTATCCAGGCTGGATTTGTAACCAACTAATGAACCTGACAGCAGCCTGTATGCCACTGGCCATTGTAGTTCGGATTTGATTTCCCATATCTGTACTTTCGATAGATTCCCTTTTTAAATCAATAATTCCATTTAGTTCAAGATAGTCATTAAAATTTTGTTGACCATTAATAGTCACCCCAGAAACATTTACCTGGTGATAACTATTTGTTCCCAAATCCGGATCTTGATAATGTTCGTCACTGAATCTTTGGTAGCTATGCAGTCGAACATGCCCGCGTCTCGTCAGGTAAACATACTGGAGCCCGATTAGATTTATCTTGTTTTCACGGTGGGCTTTGGGACTGGGCCAGGATAAATTTCCAGCAACCCCACGATCTTGATTAGATGAAAAAACCAATCCTTTGAGTAGTTGCTGGTGATTTGTTTGAAAGTGAAGTTGACCCAAAAAGAAATTTTGACTGAAATTATTATTTCTACGGGTTATAGTTGAATCGCCTTGCGTTATTGGATAATCACCAGTTGACATATTTTTTCCATATTGAACGTGCACTTTAGTTCGGGGCAGGGTCCAGTTGTAGCCTGCTGAACCACTTTGATATCCAAAAGAACCCGCACCGAGTTTAAGAAAAGAACGATTTATCATCGGTCGGATGTGAACGACTCCATCGAAAGATCCAGATCCAAAGTATAGATTAGGTGAACGACCCAAATATAATTGTTGCATTAGCTCATTAGGAATATCGGATAGGTCCGTCTGTCCATTTTGGGGGTTTGTGAGATCAATACCATTAAGAACAATTTTGGTATGAATCGGCTGACCACCATCCATACTCACATTTGTGATACCAGCCATACCTCCGTAAGATTTGATAAGCGAACCTGGTATGCGTTGTAGAGAAGAATGCCTTGAATAGCTATCCATCCCTGTGAATTTTCCTTTGGCTAGTTCTCCATCAAACTGGGATAATTTCCCTGCAACCGATACAGGCGTCATTCCAATTATTTTTTTGGTTAGTATGATTTGTACGTTTGCAGATTTGTCGACAATGTAATGTTCCTTGAAATAACCAATACGTGATATCTCCAATGTATCTCCTTCAGAGAATTTGGAGTGTAGCAGGAAGAAACCGTTTTCATCAGCTGTGGTCCAAGATCCGTCCGTAACATGCAAAATAGTGGTATATTTTATTGGGCTACTGTTATGATCAAGGATAACTCCAGAAATATTCTGGAAAGCAAGAATTAGATGAATCGGGAGAACTAGAAGTCCGATTCCTTTTAGATTTTTAATAAAAAAACCCCTTTATTTAAGGGGTTATGATCGAATGGGGTATTTCCCACAAGTATCATAACCTTTAACCCGAAAGTCAGTAGATACACTTCTTTGCCCAGGTCTCCTGACTTACGCTATAAAATCCTTTCCCTTCGCTCCAGTCGGAGAGACTGGAGATGTTTTTAAAGAACCACTTGGCGATCACAGTAGCGGGAACTGTGCCCGATTTTCACGGACTTCACTGTCGCAAAAGAATGTCAATTAACCGTTGATGTTAAACATGTTCATCACTTTTGTACAATCATGAATGTCATTTTATATTCAAAATAGTAGAAATAATTTTCTTCTTATGTCTGAAATACAAAAACCTTGGTTTATAGTGGTTGCACCAGTAGCTACAGCCTACGCTGAGCCCACCTTCAATTCTGCAAAAGTGACTGAAGTTGTCTCGGGTGAATCAGTTCAGATACTGGAGCAAAATAAAGAATGGGTTTACGTTCAGCAGGATGATGGGTATAAAAGCTGGATAAGGAATTTTTATGGCCGGTTTGATGATGACTTATTTCCGGCAACTCACATGGTTATTAATAAAGGAAAATTTCCATTTGGCATGCGAGTGAAATTAATTCATGAAAATATAATAACAGCCGATGGTCAGACTCATTCAATGAATCAAAATATAAAACCCCTGATCCAGGATTCAGAACCAGATAAAATTGTTGAAATATCAAAAAATTTGTTGGGCTGTCCCTACCGTTGGGGTGGAAAAACATCATTTGGGTTTGATTGTTCTGGATTTGTACAAATGGTCTGCTGCGGGGCTGGGATTAAGTTGCCCCGGGATTCCTGGCAGCAGCGCGAAGCATTAAAAGATTATGTCATTGATGGTAAAACCGCTAAACCAGGAGATCTGCATTTTTTCGGAAAAAACGGAAAGGTGACCCATGTTGGATTTTCTACGGGGGGTTGGGGTATTATCCATTGCCAAGGTATTGTAAAGGAAGAAGAACTTGAAAAGGGACATCCTAACTCAAATGAAAAACTTTCAGATATCTACCTTTCAACCCACTCGATTCGTTTTAATTTCCGCCCATGATCTCACCGCAGTCTAATGCAGTAAATGGGTATTTGCTAAACAGAGCTGTGTTGGTTCTGAATGCGAATTATACACCAATGACGGTTTGTACTGCTAAACGGGCAATTTGTATGCAGGTATTGGAAAAGATTGATGTATTAGCAAAGTATAATGAACAGGTGCATAGCCCTTCTATATCGATACATTTGCCAAGTGTGATTAAAGTTCGAGATTATATTAGACACAACAATATGGCAGTTGAGATCAGTCGCAAGAATATCCTGATCAGGGATGATCATACCTGTCAATACTGTGGAACACGAACTGGCCCTTTTACAGTTGACCATGTATTACCAAAGTTTCGAGGCGGAATAGATGTTTGGGATAATCTTGTAACTGCATGTAAACCCTGTAACCAAAAAAAAGGTGATTGCACTCCTGATGATGCTAAAATGACCCTTATCCGCCAACCAAAACGCCCAAACCGTATACATTATTTTCAGCGATTTGTTAAAGATTCTCAGCGCGATTGGCGACCTTATTTATTCATGGAACCTCTTATGTAATATTTTGAATAATCCACATACTAATAATTTCCAGGCCATTGATTTCTTCAGGTAGAGAAACAAAAAAGAAGCCTATCCGTGTATTAAGCGGAATTCAGCCATCGGGTCAGCTGCATTTGGGAAATTATTTCGGTATGATGTCCCGGATGATACACTATCAGCGGGAAAACGACCTTTTTTGTTTTATTGTGAATTACCATGCATTAACCACTATTCAGGAAAAAGATCGGCTGAAAAGAAATACGTTTAATGCCGCTGTTGATTTTTTAGCTTTAGGCATGGATCCAGATAAATCTACTTTTTGGGTTCAGGGCGATGTACCGCAGGTGGCTGAATTAACGTGGCTGCTGTCAAATATCACGAGTCTGGGACTCATGGATAGGTCCACATCCTATAAAGATAAAGTTGCCAAAGGGATTACACCAAATATGGGTCTATACTCTTATCCATTACTGATGGCAGCGGATATCCTGCTTTTTGGGACCGATATTGTTCCTGTAGGAAAAGATCAGAAGCAACATTTGGAAATGACGAGAGATATTGCATTAAGGTTTAATCATACTTATGGCAATGTGTTTGTTATTCCAGAACCGGATATTGAAGAAGAAACAATGTTAGTGCCAGGAGTAGATGGTCAGAAAATGAGTAAATCTTATGGTAATACTATTCCAATTTTTATCGATGAACATGAACTGGAAAAAAATATTATGTCCATCGTGACGGACTCAACATCCGTTAATGAACCAAAAGATAAAGATACACAGCTTTTTATCATATACAGTCTCTTTTTGGACGAAAAGGAACGGTTGGAACTTGCAGACCGTTATGATTCTCTAGGTTTACGTTATGGGGATGTAAAAAGAGAATTGATTGAACGAATAAAGAGTCATTTCAGCCCTTACAGGGAAAAACGAAATTATCTCTTAAGTCACCCGGATGATATTCATCAGATTCTTGAAATGGGAGCAAAAAAAGCTGCTGGCGTTGCAGATCAATATCTTCATCAGGCCCGGGAAGCTATGGGATTGAATTACGGTAATGTATAAAGTACGCCTGGAAAATTTTGAAGGTCCAATGGATCTCTTACTTTATTTTATCCGAAGGGATGAATTGGATATTTATAATATATCCATTGCGGTACTTACAAAGGAATTTATTGAAACTATTGAAGCTTGGAAAAGAATGCAAATGCATGTGGCCGGGGAATTCATTGTTATGGCTTCCACTCTCATGCGTATTAAGGCAAAAATGCTGTTACCCTGTTCAGAACTGGATGATGACGGCGAAATTATCGACCCCCGTACGGAATTGATGCAGCAGCTTATAGAGTATAAACGATTTAAGGATGCAGCAGAAAACCTGAATTCAATGGCGGCAAAACGGAGTCATATTTATCCCAGGCAATCTGAGCAGTTTATCCCTGATGTAAAAGGCGATGAAGTAAGCAATTTACTTCGGGATATATCACTTTTTGACTTGGCTCGTGTTTTCAAAAATGCCATGGAAAATCGACCTGTTGTTTCCCAATTCGAACTGCATCGGGAACCGGTAAAACTGGAACAGCAGAAGGAATTTATTTTCAGGTATTTTGATGGTGATGGTCGGGTAAAATTTTCCACTCTCTTAGCTCAACTTCATACAAGAATGGAAATTGTCGTCACCTTTCTGGCAATATTGGACCTTGTAAGGGAAGGTGTGTGTACCCTTAGCCAGGGTGAACTCTTTGGCGAATTAGAACTATTTCATATGAATATGGAAGCCTGATGCAGCAAAAAGAGCAAGATCGTATTGTTGAAGCACTTTTATTTGCCAATCCAGAACCACTGACTCAGGCCCAGCTCAATAAGGTTTTTGATGATGATGCACCCAGTTTGAAAGATTCTGTAAACCGGTTGAATAAATTTTTAAGTATTCATGACCGTGCATACGAAATAATATCAGTGGCAGGCGGCTATCAATTAGTAACTCGTAGTGAGTATGAGGTCTGGATACGCCGGTTGCTTAACAAATCAGGCAGGTTAAACCTATCTTCAGCAGCATTAGATGCCTTAGCCATAATTGCTTATAAACAACCCATTGGCCGCTATGATGTTGAGGCAATACGGGGCGTTGATTCATCTGGAGTCTTAAAAACATTGATCACCCGGGGTTTAATCAAGATCAAAGGTCGGGATTCTGGACCTGGACGGCCACTTTTATATAAAACTACAAAAAAGTTCCTAGAACATTTTGGATTAAATCGCCTATCGGACATGCCAAAGCTTAAAGAAATCACAGAGCTTATCGAAGCAGATCCAACCTTGGGGGAACAAATGACAGTATTCCACAAACCGGAAACTGGACCCCAGTTCATAGACCCATCCCCAGAATAATTCATGCGTTTGAACAAGTATCTTGCCAAAGCCGGAATTGCATCCCGGCGGGAGGCCGATAATCTTATCCGCATGGCTACTACGACTGTAAATGGTGAAATTGTGTTGAATCCGGCTTATGATGTAAAACAAGATGATGAGATCAGATATGACAGCACAGTGATCAATCCTGCATCAGAGTCTGTTGTGGTAATGTTCAATAAACCTAAAGGTGTTATTTCAAGTATGAAAGACACCCATGGTCGTAAAACAGTGTTGGATTATATTTCATCAAAATACCGATTGGTACCGGTTGGTAGATTGGATAAAAATTCAACTGGTTTGTTATTACTTACCAATGATGGTGACCTACATCATTACCTGACCCATCCTAAGAACCAAATTTGTCGTGATTATGAAGTTGTGATTGAGAGTCGATTATCATCCCAACAAGTAAAAATGATGGCACAGGGGTTATCAATTGGTAGAGGGGAATACGGGAAAGCGGATGTTTTAAGTCAAAGAACGAAGAAGGGAAGAACAGTTGCTGTGTTACGGTTACGGCAAGGTAAAAATCGTGAAATACGCCGTATTTTTAAGCGGTTGAAAATCAGGCTGTTTTCATTGCACCGTTTTAGCTTCGCAACGCTTGACTTAGGTAAATTAAAAGAAGGTGAGTATAGGGCTTTACTCCCTCATGAAACACAACAGATAAGACAGTAATTTTCCCATTTCCTGCTACGTTTTTTTACTCCTAGGTTAATTTCTATTCGTTTTTGCCAATCTCCATTAATTCGGGTAATTTCGCCGGCTTATTGAGAGTTGATAACCATGATCATCGCTATTGATGGACCAGCCGCTTCAGGAAAAAGTACTACCGCACAAGGTGTAGCCACTCGATTGGGGATAACCTATCTGGATACCGGTGCTATGTACAGGTCAATCACCCTGGGATTGATGGACCATGGGATTTCCCTTAGAGATCTTAGTTCCATCGAAGAGTTTCTTAATACGGTTAAAATTGAATTTGGAGATTCTAATTCGGGCAGTAAGATTTATCTGAACGGGAGAGATATTACTGATAAGATACGTTCCACTGCTGTAACTGAAAAGGTAAGCGTGGTCAGTGCCATAGGTGTGATTCGCGAGTCTATGGTCCAGATCCAGAGGAAAATCGGCGGAAATACCGATTGTGTTCTTGAAGGGAGAGATATTGGCACAGTAGTTTTTCCTGATGCTGATTTTAAATTCTTTTTGGTTGCGGATGTGGAAGTTCGTGCTCGCCGTCGCCTCAAAGATTTGGATGAACTAGGTGAGGAACAAACTATCGAAGAGATGATAGCAGATATTAGATGCCGGGATGAATTGGATTCCACCCGGGATCATTCACCCTTGGTAAAGGCAGAAGGTGCGATAGAGATAGATACAGGGAAATTAACTATAGATGGGCAAATTGAAAAAATCGTTAACATAATAAACCAATAAAGGAACATTGAATCAGTGAAAGAAGATAGAATTACAGAACCAGCAGTTGAAGATGCGTCAGAAACAGTCGAAATGTCTGTGGAAAGCGTCAGCGTTGAAGAAACGCCTGCTGCTATAGACGATGTTATTGAAATTAAAGATTATTTAAATCCGAAATTATTTAATGAGGTCCGGGTAGTCACCCGTCAGGAAATTAAAACATCCGGCGAAAATGAAAATATACCAAAGGAAATAGATGAAGCTTATTTAGGTACTTTAGTTGATATTTCTGAAAATCAACTCATTCAAGGTCGTGTAGTGGGAATGAATGAACGGGATGTCCTGATTGATATTGGTTTTAAATCAGAAGGTATTATTGACCGGAGTGAATTTTCGGAAGAAGATCTTCCTGCGATCGGAGACCAAGTTGAGGTGTATTTAGAGTTTATTGAAGATGCCAGCGGGAATACAATACTTTCTAAAGAAAAAGCTGATTTTATGAGGCGTTGGCGTGACCTCCGGGAAGCGTTTGAAAATCAAACAGTAATTACAGGAAAGGTTATACGTCGAATAAAGGGTGGAATGGTGGTAGACCTCGAGGTGGTTCAGGCATTTTTACCAGGATCCCAGATAGACGTAAGGCCGATACAAGATTTTGATGTTTATCTTAATAAGGAGATAGAACTTAGAATTGTGAAGTTTAATGAAGCCCGCAAGAATATTGTTGTTTCTCACAAAGTAATTCTTGAGGATAGTCTAAAGGAACAGCGCGAAACATTATTTAAAGAATTGGAAATTGGTTCAATCCTAGAAGGTCGTGTAAAAAATATTACAGATTTTGGTGTTTTTGTTGATTTAGGTGGAATTGATGGTTTACTACATATTACAGATTTAACGTGGGGACGCGTTAATCATCCATCAGAAGTGGTGAGTCTTGATGATGATATTACGGTAAAAGTCATTGAATATGATGAAGAACGCATGCGAGTATCTCTGGGTTTAAAACAACTAACGCCACATCCATGGGAAGAAGTAGAGATCAAATACCCAATTGGAAATGTTGTGTCTGGAAAAGTTGTTAGTTTAACCAATTATGGTGCATTCATAGAGTTAGAACCAGGCGTTGAAGGCTTGATTCACGTTTCAGAAATATCCTGGACCCGGCACATAAAAAATCCATCAGAAGAATATTCCCTAGGTGATGAAATTGAGGCTCAAGTTCTATCAATCGATACAGATGAACGAAAAATAAGTCTGGGAGTTAAACAGCTTTCGCCAGATCCATGGGATGAGATAGAAGAAGAATTCATGGTTGGTACCGTTCAGAAAGGAGAAGTTCAAAACTTGACCCAGTTTGGTGCATTTGTAGAAATCAAAGAGGGTATTGATGGTCTCATTCATGTATCTGATCTATCATGGACTAAAGTTATCAGACATGCAAAAGAGGTTTTAGAAAAAGGTCAGGAAATAGAAGTTTGTATATTAGAAGTTTCAAGAGAAAATCGCAGAATAGCCCTCGGTTTTAAACAGGTTCAAGAAGATCCCTGGCCATCTATCATCGAGCATTATGAATCAGGGAAAGAGGTAAGCGGGCAAATCATTCGTGTACTGGATAAAGGTATTATTATTCAATTGGAAATGGACGTAGAAGGAATCATTCCTTTCGGAAAAATGTCAAAAAGAGATCGCCGTGCATTAGCCAGCCAGTACGAAGTTGGTGCGAATCTTTCCGGAATTGTGATGAAAGTTACGCCCGATGACAAAAAGGTTGTTTTATATAAAGAGGAACTTGCTGGCGGAGGCCGGACACGATCCGCCACAGATGATGTTAAGGAATACTTAAAGAATCAGGATGTGAAAACAAGTGAGAAATAAGATTTGCCCAAAGAACTTTTTAAAGCTGCT
>DTUG01000035.1 GCA_012964275.1 Fidelibacterota bacterium
AGTTCTGAGCCATCTCCATCAAAAAACTTCCCTTCTGCCTTTTTTTGCCCATTTGGGTGCCAAAATGTCCATTTCCCATTGCGCAGGCCATCACGGAACCGGCCCCTTAATTTTGAATTTCCATTTCCCCAGTAGTCGAATATCTTACCAGAATAGGGATACATTTGCTTTCCGCTAGGACTCGCTTCAAGATCATTAATGTTGAGCCCCTGCTGAGAAAAAGCAATAGATATAACGATACTGATTGTTAATAGCGATTTCATATATGAGTTCGTTGTATGCCTAACCCTACTATTTTTCAAACTTAACCAAAAATTAATTAAGTGGCAAATTGAACTATAGAAAAAGGAAACATATTATTATTCATCAATGATTCTGGATAAAAGGTTTCCTCGAATGTCATAAGATGTCTCTACAGTACCATTTTCCCGCCAATATGTCCATTTCCCATTTTCTTTCCCGGATTTATAATGCCCATCTTCTTTCAATTGCCCATTTACATACCATTTAGTTCTACGACCATCTAATTGCCCATCCTTATATTGACGTACTTCACGAGTTTGCCGATCATACCATTCCATCCATGTTCCACTTTTTAAATCATTGGAATAGAATCTCTGTTCTTTCTTGGCACCATTCTCGTACCAGTAAGCCCAAGAACCATCCCTTTTCCCTTCCTTATAACTTCTCTCTTCCTTTTTTTGACCCGTCTCGTACCAAAAGGTCCAATCCCCATTTTCCTTACCATTGCTATATTGTGTCTTTTGTTTCATCTGACCATTGGGATACCATTGGGCCCACTCACCGTTTCTTTCTCCTGTTTCATAGCTTTTTTCTTCCTTCTGCTGGCCATTATCATACCAATACTGCCAAACTCCCACAGGAGCTTGTTCTTTATAAGTCAGTTCTTCCATTTTTAGACCATTTTTATACCACTTATTGAACTTTCCATTCCACCAACCATTATCATAATTCATTTCCTTTTCTTTCTGGCCATGATTGTACCAATAGTTCCACGTACCGTACTCTTTACCATCAACGAAATGTCCTTCAATCTCCAGCAGTCCATTTTCAAACCACTCCGCCCAATAGCCATGCCTGAATCCAAATCGGTAATTGTGTTCTTTCTGCGGCTGACCATTTTCAAACCATTCAACCCACCTGCCATCCTTTACTGAGTTTTTAAATGCTCCTGAGAGCATTTTATTGCCATTTTCCCATATATCAAATACCGGTCCCGTATATGGCTCAGGCGAATCCTGCTGGTAGAATATATCTCCCCGGCGTACAAGGAGTGAAAGGAATATCGGAGCCTTTGTACGGCCATCTATGTTAAAATAAAGATAATCGCCAATTATTAATCCATTTTCGTAAACCACTTCGTATAGTTTATGACCGCTTTCATATATCCCATACGCCATTCCCCAAAAAGGCTGTTCCTGCTCAGGATTATATTTCTTTCCATTCTTATAAATCAGCCTATTCTCCTCAAGAGGCGTTATGATTTCGCCAATATTATTGTAGAATGTGAATTCCCCGTCCAATGCGCCCAATTCAAAATATCCATCGCGCATTTTCGTTCCATTGGAATATAAACTGTAAACTTTCCCTGTGTACGGCTTCCCTGAGTCTGGATCATATAAGAGGCCATTATATAATTTCAGAGAATCCTGGTTAGTAATTTTGGTGCACCCCGATATAAACAATATCAGGAAAAATATCGCCCGGTTTTTCACGCTTAATATTAGTTTAACAATAGACATACAGTAAACGTTTATCAGCTACGCAATTAGTCTCTACTAAATTCATTACAAAAATAGGGATGATCTTAGGATAAAAAAACAAACTGAAATCAAAAAAATTTGTCTTTGTATATTCATTGTTGGAAAAAGTGCTATGCAATCAACTTGATGGATTTAGAAAAAACAATTGAAACTTTAAAAGGTTACCTTAAGCTGTTCCAGGTAAGTCATCGAACTACTAGACTAGAACTGTGGCGAAAATATCAACAGTTTCTTAGAGAGTGGAAACTGGATAGGTTCGATTCAATGGATGATAAACTTGCTGCCAGCAGGAAAATAGATGAAGCTCACGAGGCGTACGATTTCATCAAATCTCACTGGAACTACCTATTCTTCTTGAAGCAAAAAGATGAAGCTTTTGATCGATCTATTATGATCATTGTGTTCATCTTTTTATTCATAGTAATGCTGGCTTATATGCAGAACCAGTCCAATAAACGGGTAAGTATCGCTAGGCAGGAAGCGGTTGAATTTCAAGAATCCAGTTGGGCTTGGACACATGGTGTACCAGATTCGCTCGTAAGATTATCCAAGATGAATGCATTGGATGATTTCTGGGGAAAAATCATCAAAGACACAACTGAGATTCCAGAGTTGCTGGTATTCTGGCCACATAGTCTGAATCGACATGATAAAATTAAAATAAAACAGGATATTCTAAACGGCGGAACAAAACACACCGTATTCCCAAATGGAGAGTACCAGAAAAGGAGTACACATTATTTACTGGATCGAGCTTTAACCAACCCTTCCAAACGAATCCCTGAAATCATCCTTGAAAAGATATCATTTTATAGGAATAATTATGAAACCTTGTTCAAAATAACGTTTAACGAAACATACGAAAGTCAGAAAATACTGGATCTTGATCTGGGCGGTATTCATGATATTGAACCACGATATTTCCCGTTTTCTGATGGAACGGACTCCGTCTGGACAAAAATACCTGAATTCCCGATCCTGCTGGATAATTTTTTCGAGGACTGCATTAAGTGCGGCGGCGGAATCATCAATAAACAAATCGATAATAAAAAAATGGCAACCAGTTGTGTCTTTCGATTCCTAGCTGTACTGCCTTATCAAACTAGGGAGATCACATTTAAAGGCGTTGGCAACCCCTTGAATCATGTTCCAGTAAATATTAAACCTTATCTAACTCAACTGATAACAGACTGGAGGGAAAAAAGTCCCTACCGATCGCGAGAGTGGAAATTCTGGAAACCAATCGTGATTCATTAGATATTTATATTTTTTAATATCGATTATCCAGGATAGCTAATCTGTTCTCTGATTTTACCTTTCTTGTCCCAAAAAGTCCATATATCAACACGTTTTCCCGCACCGTAATCACCTGACATTTCCACTTGACCATTTTCATACCAGGATGTATAGAGTCCATTCCGTTTCCCTAATACGTAGGACACCATCCATTTCTTTTTCCCATTACCGTACCAGCCAGTGTGGATGCCCAAAGGCATACCACCGGTATATTCCCCCTGCTCAATAACCTGACCAATTGTATTCCAAAAGGTCCATTTACCTTCAATAAAACCCATATGGTAACGACCCTCTTCCTGTTTCATGCCGTTAGAATACCAAGTGATCCATTTACCATGCATTTTACCATTCCAATAGCGCCCATCTGTCTGTTTATAACCATTTCGATACCAAAATGTCCAGTTCCCATCCATATTACCATTACTATACATGCCTATTTTCTTTTTAGAGCCATTATTGTACCAAAAGGTCCATTTACCGGCACGCCCATTTTCAGGAATACCTTTCAAATTTTCTTCCTGGCCCATGTAATACCTGCCTCGAGCTTCCATTTGTCCATTATCATAATAAAAAGTCCAATATCCATTGGTTAACCCCTTCGAATAGTGACCTCTAAGCTTCACTAGGCCATTATCATAATACTCGATGGCTAAATCACTCAATGGACCATGGGTATCAGGATCGTAAACGATACCATCTTGAATCTCTAAAGTAGAACGGATATTCAGACCTTGTGAGTATATCGAAGAAAGGAGTAAGAAAATTGTAAAAACGATAACGCGTGTCATACCAATTTGTATTTACCTTAACACGTGAGATCTAGAAATATTAACTAAGGGACGAATAGCCACCCTTCCGGGGATGCAATTCTCAATAACGGCATAGGCTATAAACTCGATTTCCAGTAATAAAACATTGTACTGAATATCCTTGATTATCATTCCGTCTCAGGACGGTAATAAGTTGCATAAAAAAATTTTCGGTTTTGCATTGTTGCTACCCTGGAAATACCAGCAGACTCACCCATGCCATACTTGATCCAGTCCACTATAGAAAAATCATCAACTTTAGTCCCATCTGGCCATCTTGCACCTTTTGCCCAACCAGGCTTTATCCCCAGTGCATTCATGAGAAATATATTTTGAGCAGCAGTTCCGGTATATTTG